>JBJELA010000128.1:0-2596 GCA_051878915.1 Candidatus Weimeria sp. | reverse complement strand
TACTGTGTCAGCATCTCAGGGATCACAGCATCCAGGTCTATCGGGCAGTAGGTCAGATCCTTGAATGAATAGAACTGACCGTACTCAGTCTTTTCGTCCTCTACTACCAGAAGCTCACTCTCAGTCCTGATACCGAACTCACCCTCGAAATAGAGTCCGGGTTCATCAGACGTGATCATCCCCGGCACCAGAGGGGTGCGGGCCTCAAGGTTCCTTACGTTCCAGCGGAAGGCGTTCGGTCCCTCGTGAACGTTCAGAATATGACCTACACCGTGACCTGTCCCGCAGCGGTAATCGAGTCCCAGGTCCCACATAGGCCCGCGGGCGAGGATATCAAGGTTTGCGCCGCAGACACCCTTAGGAAACCTGGCCTTCATAAGTCTCAGGTGGCTCCTGAGGGTATAGGTAAACGCCCTCTTCTCCTTCTCGGAAACCGGTCCTAAGACTATTGTCCTCGTGATATCTGTAGTACCTCTCAGGTAGTGACCGCCAGAATCTACCAGAAGCATGCCCTCTGGCTTCAGCTCAACCTCGTGATCATATCCAGGCTCATAGTGCATAAGCGCCGCATTTTTCCTGTAGGCACTTATAGTATCAAAGCTTACCTCTATAAAATCATCGGCAGCCTTCCTGAACTCGAGCAGCTTGTCAGCCGCGCTCATCTCAGTGACCGGCTCTTTTCCGACAGTATGCTTGAGCCAGTATATAAATCTCGTAACGGCCACACCGTCATCTATGTGCGCGGCCTCGGTATTTTTTATCTCGGTCGGATTCTTTACAGCCTTCATAAGAAGCGTAGGATTCGGCTTTTTTATAAGAGTCACTGAACTCGGCAGCTCGTTTACCAGCTCAGAGTTTACGACATCCGGATCTATAAGGACCGACTTCTCGTCTATGTGGTGCAGGTCCTGGTAGATAGCATCGTATGATAAAAGCCTTACCCCTTCATTGTTCAGATACTCAAGCGTCTTCACCTCGAAGGATTCGGCCTGAGCATAGAGAAGGCAGCTGTTCTGTGTGATATAGATATAAGACATGAACACAGGAACAGACGGGATATCGTTACCGCGGAGGTTCAGAAGCCAGGCGATGTCGCAGAGAGATGTAAGCAGGTATCCCTCTGCTCCGTACTCCTTCATCTGCGCCCTTACTTCTGAAAGCTTATCCTTCGTTCTCTTTCCTGAGTATTTGTCATCAAGTATAAATACAGGTTCTTTAGGCAGCGGCTTTCTTTCTTTGAAAAATGAATCGAGCAGGTTCAGGTCCGTCCTTATATCCGCATTCTTGTCGTCAACTATTTTTTCGATTTTTTTGTACCAGCTGTACGGGAACAGCCTGCCGTCAAATGCCAGGACCTTTCCCTCGATGAGATGGCTCTCTATGAACTGCTCCACGGTAGGTACTCCCTCAGTTCCGATCTCATAGAGCTTTACTCCGCTCCCCTCCATCTGCTCTCTCGCCTGGATGAAGTATCTGCCGTCTGTCCAGAGACCTGCCTCATCAGCTGTTGTGATGAGTGTGGCGTTCGTACCGCTGAATCCAGAGATATACTCTATCTCCTTGAAGTAGTCGCCCACATACTCAGACATATGATAGTCCGCAAGCGTCATCACATATATATCCACGCCTTCCTTTTCCATCTCGAGGCGCAGTCTTTTAAGATTTTTTCCAGTCATTAATAAACCTTTCACCTATCCCATTTATCAGAAAGAGAATTGATCTGGTCAGCAAACTTTGCCAGATCCTTGTTTGCCATACCCTCACACTTCTGAATGACAGCCATAAGTCTCTGTCCGGCTGCGACAAGACGGGCAAAGACATTCGAAGCAGCGCGGATCCTGCCGCCTTTTGTCTTCTGAACCTTCTCGCGGCTTCCCTGTGCAACCTGCTCACCAGTCAGCAGATCAAACTCATCTCCTGAATACGGCGCGTACGCAGGAAATCCCGTATGCTCTGTAACCTCCTTCGCGTAGCCGTCTACCACGTCATCATCACCATGAACTACAAAGACCTTCTGTACCGGAGTCTCGAAGCTTTCGATCCACTTCAGAAGCTCAGTATGGTCCGCGTGTCCGCTGATGCCCGGAAGGTTCTCGATGCGGGCCGCAACCTTTACATCCTCACCGAAAAGCCTTACTTCCTTAGCTCCGTTTAACAGATTATAACCAAGAGTTCCAGGCACCTGATATCCTACAAAAACCACTGTCGAATCGCTTCTCCAGAGGTTGTGCTTCAGATGGTGCCTGATACGGCCGGCCTCGCACATACCTGAAGCTGAGATAATGACCTTCGGCGTAGTATCGAAGTTAATGGCCTTTGACTCATCAGGCGTTACCGCAACCCGAAGTCCCGGGAACGAGACAGGGTTAATGCCATGGCTTACGAGATCCATGGCCTCCTCATCAAAGCATTCTGAGACGTTCATCGAATAGACGTGGGTGGCCTCAACCGCAAGCGGCGAATCCATAACTACAGGGAAGTCCAGCTTTACATACTTTAAGAGCTTCTCCTCCTTTATCCTTCTTATCGAATAGAGGATCTCCTGGGTTCTGCCTACTGAAAATGCCGGAATCACGACATTTCCACCGAGGCTTAA
>JBJELA010000127.1:0-2615 GCA_051878915.1 Candidatus Weimeria sp. | reverse complement strand
AATCTAAGGATCTCTCAAACAACTGCTCTGAGGAGGTACTGCCAGGCGGAAAGTACAATGACAGATACACAGCATACTTAGATATCATAGCTGATTATGCAAAGCAGCTTGGCGATATCCCGGTGCTTTTCAGGCCTCTTCACGAGTGTGACGGCGGCTGGTTCTGGTGGGGCTCAGCAACGACTGACAAGGAGACTTACAAGGCGCTCTACAGATATACAGAGGACTATCTGACCTCTCAGGGCGTTCATAACTTCATCTATGTATATTCACCGGGCGGACCAGTAGAAGAGGAAAAATATCTGTCGAGATATCCAGGAGACGACTATGTCGACGTTCTCGGATTCGACTATTACAACGATTACAGTACATATCCGGCTGAGTATTCGGATGATTTCTTCACAAGCCTTGATAAGTCATGTGAGGTTCTTGGAAAAATAGCCGATGAAAAAGGCAAGGTTTCCGCAATCTCTGAGACTGGAGTAAGAGTTGAAAAATCAGATGGTTCAGATAATGAGGGACTTCTTGTAAAAGGTAATCCTATAAAGGGAAAGAACTGGTACAGCAAAGTAAACGACATCGCGAAGAAGAACGGACAGTCTTATTTCCTGCTCTGGGCAAATTTCTCCGATACAAATTTCTATGTACCTTATAAGTACAGCGATAGTAAAGGTCAGGAGCTTATAAACGAGTTCATTGATTTTTACAATGAAGATTCATCAGTATTCGCTAATGGTACTAATTTCTATTCCAGCGCTGAGAGCAAGACTGTATCTAATGAAAATACAGGTAAGGCCAAGGGTTACTTTACAAATATTTTCTCAAAGGATGCAGTCACAGCTCCGATCACTCTTAAAGCGAATGTATCTGATGCTTCTGAAGTACAGTTTGTCCTGAAGAACGGCTCGACGGAACAGACTATAACAGCGGTGAAGGCTGACGCATCAGATGAATACAGCGGCCAGATAACGGATGAAGTGTTAAAGGCTCTCGGAAAAACTGACGTAGGAACGATTTCACTCGTGGCAGATGAAAAGACGCTTTCAGAACTCAGCTTCATCAGCTTCGGGCAGGAGAAGCAGAAGCATCCGAAGGATACTATAGATGACTTTGAACTGTATTTCGGTGATTCCGACTACATGAACGGTACGTACTCAGAGAACTCAGCGGCAGGATGCAGTTCATCGTTCTCACTCAACAGCAGCGAGAAGGCAGCAGGAGAATATTCCGGTTCATTTAACTATACACTGAAGAATTCCAGCTCAGAGGTATGGACAGGAAGGAAGATGTCTCTTCCATATAATGATTACAGTGAGTACAATGCTCTGTCTATGTGGGTCAAGCCAGATGGAAAGGGACAGAAGCTTGTTATTCAGATCACCTCGAATGGTGAGGATTTTGAGGCTTATCTGAACGACTTTGCAAAGACTACAGACGCAAAGTATGTAACTATTCCTTTCAGCTCCATGAAGGGAAAGAACGGCGGAAAGGTCGATCCTTCGAAGATCACGAACTTCGCGATCTGGTGCAACAGCGTGGCAGATAATACGGATCTGACATCATCTATACTTTTTGACAATATCAAGTTTGGTAAGGTGGATGATTCTTCGATAAATGTCACCAGTGGAGGCTATGTACTTTCAGATGTTACTATAACAGGAGCTAAGCCGAAGCAGCTGATAACTGCAAAGGACAGTAATGGAAATGTATTAAAGTTTGTCACTAATGCGTCTGGAAAGGTTGCCAGAAAAGAGATTGTAAAAATTGGAAAAGTGAAATACTTAGCAGCTGCAGATGGGCAGCTCGCTTCCAAAGAGACTGTCAAGGTCGGCAAGAGCTATTATTATGCTGACAAAAACGGAAAGCTTGTCACAAAGGACAAAAAAATAGTAAAGACCTCAAATGGCAGCAGATACATCACGAAAAAGAGCGGCAAGCTCTACACCAGTCATTGGGTTAAGATCGGAAAGAAGAAATACAAGGTAAGTAAGACTGGTAAGATAACACAGGTAAAGACTGTCAGGTCAGGTAAGAAAAAATAAGAAAGATAAATCTGAAAATTTTCTCCTTCTATGAAAAGGCTGCCTCTTAAAAAAGAGGCGGTCTTTTTGCGTGAGCGGGCTTTTGTTGACTAACAGTAAACAGACGTGATAGAATAAAAGGGCTGTGCCTGAATAGCAGAAAATTAAAGGAGACTACATGAATATCGAAGAAAGCCTGCTGCTCTACGCGGTGACTGACAGAAGATGGCTCAGGGAAGGACAGAGCCTCTCTGACGTGATAAAACAGGCGGTAGAGGGCGGAGCCACAATGATCCAGCTTCGTGAAAAGGAGCTTGACAGAGAGCAGGTTATTAAAGAAGCTCTTGATATTAAAAGCTATCTGAATGCGAAAAATATTCAGCTGATAATTGATAATGACATAGAAGTCACAAAGGCAGCAGGAGCTGACGGAGTTCATGTAGGACAGGATGACTGTCCGGTAAGCGAGGCCAGGAAGCTGCTTGGAGACGACTTCATCATCGGAGCAACTGCCCACAATGTGTCTGAGGCACTGAAGGCAGAAGAGGACGGAGCCGACTATTTAGGAGTCGGGGCAGCTTTCGGCTCATCGAC
>JBJELA010000126.1:0-2618 GCA_051878915.1 Candidatus Weimeria sp. | reverse complement strand
ATGATATTCTCATGAAATTCATTTACAAACTGAAACGCGACATCCACCTGGATCCCGTCACTCTCACCGCTTAAAGTCACGATATCCGTGACAGGCTCGTTGTTCGCGTTCAGGTCCCTGATAAAACCGGAAAGACCGTCCTCTTCATGAAATGTGATGTGCTCATCCATGCCCTCGCGGTTATCATCGTAGATGATAGTAAGCGCCGGATTCAGGTAAGCGGTCTCGTGCAGACGGCTTTTTATCTCGTCCTCTTTGAACCTTGTTTTTTCAAAAATAGAAGGATCCGGCAGAAACGTGATCTTCGTGCCGGTATTCTTCGTATCTCCAATGACAGGAAGAAGGCCGTTCTCAAGCTTTAAGACAGGCTTGCCCTTCTCGTATCTGTCGTGATAGATGTGACCGTCACGGCTGATCTCTACATCCATGAATGATGAGAGAGCGTTGACAACCGACGAACCTACACCGTGCAGTCCTCCTGAGGTCTTGTAGACAGAGTGGTCGAATTTTCCTCCGGCGTGCAGCGTCGTAAACACTACTCTCTCTGCAGAAACTCCTTTGGCATGCATTCCGACTGGGATGCCACGGCCGTTATCAGTGACTGTACATGATCCGTCGTTATTAAGCGTCACACGGATTGTGTCACAGTAACCCGCGAGATGCTCGTCGACTGAGTTGTCGACGATCTCGTAGATCATGTGATTCAAGCCCTTTCTGGTCGTAGAACCTATATACATGCCGGGGCGAACCCGCACAGCCTCGAGGCCTTCGAGAACCGCGATCGAATCCGCGCCATAATCATCTTCAGCTGATTTCTTACCCATAAAATCTCCTGATACTTCTTTACTCTCCGCCTTTTTTCATCTAAAACACAAAATCACAGCTGTGTTCTTACTATCTTTGGTTTGTAGCCGCCCTTTTCAAGCGCGTCGATGATCTGCTCCTTGTGGTCAGAACCGAAGGCCTCGAGAGTGATGCGAAGCTCCACCTGGGCGCTGCGGTTTACAGCTACAAACTGGTTGTGCTCGAGCTTTATGACATTACCCTGCTGTGCAGCGATAGTCTCGGCAACAGCGGCAAGCTCGCCCGGCTTGTCCGGAAGCAGAACAGAAACTGTAAAGATCCTGTCTCTCATGATAAGTCCCTGCTGAACGACAGATGACATCGTGATGATATCCATGTTACCACCGGAGAGGATGCAGGCAACATTTTTATTCCTGCACTTCAGCTGTCTAGCTGCGGCAACAGAGAGAAGTCCTGAATTCTCGACGATCATCTTATGGTTCTCGACCATATCGAGGAAGGCGACAATAAGCTCATCATCGCGGACAGTCAGGATATCATCGATATTCTTCTTGATATAAGGGAAGATATGAGAGCCCGGTGTCTTTACGGCAGTACCATCAGCGATGGTGTCCACATGGTCAAGTGTAGTAACCTCGCCGTTCTTTAAAGACTCCTTCATGCAGGCAGCTCCTGCCGGCTCTACACCGATGACCTTGATCTTCGGATTGATAAGCTTGGCGAGAGTGGAAACACCTGTAGCGAGTCCGCCGCCACCGATAGGAACGAGGATGTAGTCGACAAGCGGGAGCTCCTGGATGATCTCCATCGCGATGGTTCCCTGGCCTGTAGCAACTACCGGATCATCAAACGGATGAATGAAGGTATATCCCTTCTCCTTCGCGAGCTGGAGAGCGTAATCGCAGGCATCATCATATACATCGCCGTGAAGAACGACTTCAGCGCCATAGCTCTTTGTACGGTTGACCTTAATAAGCGGTGTCGTAGTAGGCATAACGATGACAGCCTTGCAGCCAAAGTGGTTTGCGGCATACGCTACACCCTGGGCGTGGTTTCCGGCTGAGGCAGTGATAAGTCCCTTGGCTCTCTCCTCATCCGATAAGGTAGAGATCTTGTAGTAGGCGCCTCTTACCTTATAGGCTCCTGTTCTCTGCAGGTTCTCAGGCTTCAAGTAAATCCTGTTTCCTGTCTGCGAGCTGAAATAATCACTGTAGACCAGCTTGGTCTCTAAGGTGACCTCATGTACCTTTTTGTACGCCTCGTCAAAGTCTTCTCTTGTAAGCATTTTTCTTTTTCCTTTCGCTTTTCGTATATGTGTTCTATTCTATCGCAATTTACTATATTTTGTCAAATATATGATTTCACATCAAAATGATGTGTTTTATCAAGTCCGAGCCATTGAAAAACCAATAAGCGTGCTAATGAAGTTCTTCTCGCCAGGCTCACGCTTCGCCTGCGGCTCGCGTTCACCAATCTCGAAGAACGGCCTCGCACAGGATTCAGACTTCGCCTTCAGCTCGTCCTCATCTCTGTGCTTTCGTCCAGCTCAAACAGCGCCTTCGCGAACTGCTCCGGATCGAACCTCTCGAGGTCCTCGACCTTCTCACCGATCCCGATGTACTTGACAGGAATTCCGAGCTCGGTCGCGATAGCTATCGCGATGCCGCCCTTCGCGGTCCCGTCCATTTTTGTGAGGACGATTCCTGTGACATCAGCCACCTTTGAAAAATCCTCCGCCTGGTGCAGAGCGTTCTGTCCGGTAGTAGCGTCCACGACAACCAGTGTCTCGCGGAGAGCCTCAGGAAAATGAGAAT
>JBJELA010000125.1:0-2621 GCA_051878915.1 Candidatus Weimeria sp. | reverse complement strand
AGCAGTAAAGGCAGTGCTTAAAAAGGATCCTTCCGAGAATGTCGGAGTGGTCTGTGAGAAGAACGGACATCCTTCCATAATCGAGTATTTCGAGCTTGGCGATAAGACTGCCGCTCTGCGCGATGAAAATGGAGATCTGTTATACTGCGCCGGAGTTACGGTCAATTATCTTTTTGATACTTCAGTACTTTTAGATACCGCGGGCAGAAAAATGCCGGTTCACAAGGTAAAAAAGAAGATCCCGTACATAGACGCTGCCGGCAGGCTCATAAAGCCTGAAGAACCGAACGGCTACAAATTCGAGATCCTTATTACCGACATCCTGGAATTTTTCCCTGATTTTCTGCCTGTCGAGGTTAAGAGAGAGGAAGAGTTCGCGCCGGTAAAGAACCTGCATGGCGCTGATTCCGTCGACACAGCGAGAAAGCTTTTAGAAGCGCGGAGAGCTTTATATGGCGATTGAGAGCATACGATTTTCTGTGGTCATAGGGGCATTTCAGACTGATGCCTGGTACTTCAAACAGTCCCTCGAATCAGCAAAGGCTCTGGACTGGAAAAATATGGAGATCCAGGTCTTAGATGCGTGCCCCGAAGCAGATCTTGACAGGGTTACAGGCCTTGTGATGAAGGACGACTACAGGCTTAAGTATGTAAAGCTGCGTCCGAAGTATTCGCTTGCTGATGTCTGGAATGAGGGGATCAGGAGAGCGCAGGGCGACTACCTGATTTTTACAGGACTTACAGACAGGCTCAATACGATGATCCTTCGCTATCTGAGCGATTATATAGCGGATCATTCTGACTGCGATATCATATACACCGATCATGATGAGATTCGGGACGATTCAAGGATGAACCCGTATTTTCTGCCTGACTTCAATAAGGAGCTGCTTCTGGGACAGAATTATATCGGTGATACCTTTATAGTAAAGCGTGATGCCTTTAAAAAGCTCGGATTCTTCAGGAAGGAGCTTTCATATGCCTTCGCGTATGAATTTTTCATAAGGGCAATGAGCAAAAAGGCCACCTTCGGGCATATAGCTGCCTTGCTGTGGCATAATATGGTTTTTGATTCTCCGGTGACTGACGAGCTGGTAAAGATCCGTGACAGGAGCCTCAGGGAGCACATGACTGTCGTAAGCGCGTACCTGAATGAGAACGGGATAAAGGGAAAGCTGTACCATGGGATGAATGATTCATGGCAGGTCCGCTACGACGGCAGTGACTATGAGAGGCATATGGATTCCGTCCTTCTTATTAAGAACAAGGGAGTCTATGTGACTACCAGAAATGCCGCTGAAAAGCTCTATGGCTACGTCTCACAGCCCGATGTGGCGATTGCCGGAGGAAAATTCGTAAGCGGCTTTCAGATAAATAACTGCGGGTACATCTACGATAAGGACGGAGTCACTTACCCCGCGTGCAGAGGAGAGAACCCTCTGTCACCCGGATTATATGGGCGGATAAGAACTGCCTCTGACGTCTCGATGGTCGATTTTTCATTCTGCATGGTGGACGCCTTATTTTTTAAAAAATGCGGCGGATTCGACAGCAGACTGAAGGGAAACGACATGATCCTTGACCTCTGTCTCAAGGCCAGGGCCGGCGGACTTCGTGTGGTCTATGTGCCGCGGGTGACTGCGCACCGCGGTATCGCGGAGTCAGGAAGTGACGAAAACTCAAGGGAAATCCTCCGTGAAAAATGGCACAGGACCATTACTGCAGGGGATCCGTTTTATAACAGGAATCTGCCGTCGGGAATGAAGAATTATTATCTCTGATGGGAGATTGACAATCAGTTCCATTTGGAGTATTATCCTTGAGTTGTTACTATTATTACAAATATGTTACAGAGGTTATTAAATGAGTGACAGAACAGGATCTCCTTCCAGGAGAGCCAGGCGCAGAAAACGCAAAAAAATTTTTTTGGTAGTTGAGATAATCATTCTTGTTCTTCTGCTCGGAGTATTGTTCTTCTGGCTTAAGTTCGGCATGATCAATTTCCGTGACATAGGCAGCGTAAAGACTAATAAGCTCTCAAAAGAGACGAAGCAGACCTTATCAGGATATACGAATTTCATGGTTTACGGCGTCGACAACCGAAGCGAATCCACGACATACGGAAACACTGATGTGCAGATCCTTGTCAGCATCAATAACGACACGAAGAAGATCCGTATGGCATCTATCTACCGTGATACTCTTTTGAATATCGATCCGCAGAATACTACTTCATCATACAAAAAGTCAAATGCGGCATATGCCCGTGGCGGAGAGCAGGAATCGCTTGAGATGGTAAACGGAAACCTCGACCTGGATGTCGAAAAATTCGTCACCTTTGATTTCGCGGCAGTCACAGACGTAATAGATGATGTCGGAGGAATTGAAGTCGATGTGTCGGAGTCGGAGTATGAGGCTTTAAACAGTACCAGATACCCGACCATACCTGAGGTCGCAAAGCTTTCGGGCAAGGAGGCTACGCCTGTGACAAAGCCGGGACTTCAGACTCTTAACGGCGTCCAGGCCTGCGCGTACTGCCGTATCAGACATACATCTGATAATAAGGGAGACTATGGCCGTGCCGAGAGACAGAGAAAGGTCATGAGCCTTGTTATAGAAAA
>JBJELA010000124.1:0-2627 GCA_051878915.1 Candidatus Weimeria sp. | reverse complement strand
ATCTCATCCATCATACTTTTTCCCTCTGAGTGACATGACACTGGTGATCCTCTTTTTTATGAACCTCTCGTCAATAGGGCGTTCTATGATATCCGCTCCGCCACAGGAAAGTGAGCGGATCTTCGCTGCCCTGTCTCTCTCGTCTGTGATATAGATGACTGGGGCCGCTATCTCTGAAAACGCGTTTTCATATCCTTTTGTCATCTCCGAATCGACAATACAAAGATCAGGTTTTTCTTCTCTATACCTCTCAAAGGCTGTCTCCCTGTCCGGAGCTTCAATTACCTCGTAATCCTTTCCTATCAGGTAGGACAGCACATCTCTTTCGACACCGAAGGAAACCGCGAGAAGCACCTTAAGCCTGTTCTCCTCCTCCGGCTCGTCTGTCTTTTCATTTTCCACCGGAGCCGGGGTTTCAGAAGCAGTGTCCGGTACGGCTTCTACGCCGCCTGCTGCCTCACGGTTATCCTCCTCAGGCTCGTCATCCTTTAAGGCGTCCTTCAGCTGGTCAATAAGGATTCCATAATTTTTCATGACGTTATCATGATTTTTCGCTATAAAATCCCTGTCACCTGACTTGCAGGCATCTTCAAGCTGCTTTGCCTGCTCAGAGATTGAATCGGCTCCTATCGTGCGGCTTGAACTCTTCAGTGAGTGGACGCCGATCCTGTAATTGTCAAAATCATTCTCGCTTAAATCCTTCTCGAGGCCTGCCCTCTTATCCTCATTTATATAGTCTCCGATGATCTCGATATAGAAATCCTGCATTCCTCCGCAATACATAAGTCCGCTTTCGGTATTTAAGATCTCCGAAAGCCGCTCCATCCTGCTCTTTTTCTGCTCTGCCTCAGTTTCCTTTCCGTCAGCCTCATCCGTCCCGGTCCCCCTCTTTACCTCAGGTACACGATAGAGCTTATTGCCGCGCGCGGCAGCCACGTTATCAGTAACCGGGTTCCTCTCCTTTTTGCAATAACGCCTTATCATCTCGAGGAGGTCATTTTTTGACGCAGGCTTCAGCAGATATCCGGCGAAGCCGTGTGAGCTGTACTCCCGTTCGACATCAGTCACAGCGTTCGCTGTAAGAGCGATAACAGGAGTAGCAGGGCAGAGATTCCCCCTTCTTAAGTACTCCATCGCCTCAACGCCGTTCATGACAGGCATCAGATGATCCATAAAAATGATATCATAAGGCGTCTTTCTGTCGCGGACTCTCTCAACCGCTTCCTTTCCGTTCATGGCGCTCTCGACATGAGCGCCGATGCTTGACAGAAGCTTCATCGTGATATCGATATTTATCTGATTGTCGTCTACCACGAGCACATCAAGCCTGGAACTGTTTTCATCCGATTCAGGAAGAGCAGTCTGCTCCTCCATCTGCTCCAGTTCCTCCGCTTTTTCTTCACCTATACGATCGTAGGAGACATTCCCCTGGACAACGGTAAACCAGAAACGCGATCCGATCTTATATGTGCTGTCATACTCGAGCTTTGAATCCATTTTTGAAAGAAGTCTGGTAGCAAAGGCTAGTCCAAGGCCAAGGCCTGACGCGTTCTCCTGAGTATTCGCCTTGTAAAAGATATCCCCGATCCTTTTAAGGTCCTGCGGCCTCATACCTATTCCGGTATCAGCCACTGAAAAAGTAAGACCGTTTCCATCCCACTCAAGGCTGATATCCACCTCGCCCTCTTTCGTGTATTTGACGGCATTGGCAGTAAGGGTATCCATGAGCTGCAGCAGTCTTATCCTGTCTCCATAAAGCATGGTAGGGATGTTGGGATCTATTTTCATAACGATCTTCAGATCCTTATCGGCATTTAAGAAAAATACCCTGTCCCTCATATCACGTATCAGCTCTGCAGTTCCATAATTTCCCTGATCTATCGATACGCTTCCATCCTCGATTTCTATGAAGTTCTTGATATTTTCGGCTATGGAAAGAAGGTCACGGCTGGCAGTACGGATCTTTTTTACATCATCAGCCGCTGCCCTTTTCTTTTTATCACTGAGGATTACCTCGGAATAACCGACAATGGCATTCAACGGAGTACGGAGCTCGTGTGAGAGGTGAAGCAGGAACTCAGTCTTTGACACAGACCTCTGATTCGCGGCCTCCGCCTGTTCCTTCAGCTGCCTCTGGGTATCCTTCAGCTGCTCCATCGCGCTCATCATCCCCTGATAGTCAGGCGTCTCCATAAGGATCAGAAGAAAGGTAAGACCGATAGCCACCGCAAAAACAGAGATAAGAACCTTAGGAAAAACAATAAGCTGGGTAAACGCGCTGATTATGCAGAAAATGAAGTAGATCCAGACTAAGAACCGTTTGCCCCGTTTTTTATACTCCTCTGCCCTCATTACAACTCTTGAAAAAGCAAACGCCACCTCGAGATATGGAAAAATGAACAGCAGAATATAGAGCGGGCCGTGAGTATAGACGCCGCCCTTAAACGACATCATAACACCGGTCGGAATATTGATAAGAAGAAGCACCACATATCCTGACATCAGGATAATATGGAGCCGCTTCGTCGAAAGCTGCCACTTCGGCCTCTTAACCTTAGAGCTGTCTCCTACTGCTTCCTGCGAATACAGAAAAAACGATCACAATGACGCTGCAGCCAAGCCGTGAA
>JBJELA010000123.1:0-2634 GCA_051878915.1 Candidatus Weimeria sp. | reverse complement strand
TGAGCGGATGAAAAAGCTCGCTCTGCGTGCAAAGGAAAGAAAAGATATATGAAACAGAAAATAGCTAAGTACGTGTCACAGAATGTGATCGGCATGGTCGGACTGTCAGTCTACATTCTTGCGGATACGTTCTTTATATCGTGGGGCTTTGGAGCTGATGGCCTCGCGGTACTGAATATGACTCTGCCTCTCTATGGGCTGATGTTCGCCTTAGGATCTATGGTAGGTATCGGCTCGTCTGTAGTCTATAGTATTAGGAAAGCCAGCGGCGGAGATGTGAGCACTGTCTTCATGCAGTCAATAGGCTGGACGATTCTTATTAGCATCCCGTTCATGCTGATGGGCATTTTTATCCCGAAGCAGGTACTCGCGGTGATGGGAGCTGACGCTGCTCTCCAGAAGATGGGCATGGGTTACGCCAGACTCTGCCTTTTGTTTGCACCGTTTTTTATGTGCAACTACACGTTTACGGCCTTCTGCCGGAATGACAGGGCGCCGGGGACGGCAATGGTGGCGCAGCTTTCAGGCAGCGCGTTTAACATCGTATTTGACTACGTGTTCATGTTCGTCTGCGGATTTGGCTTCACCGGGGCGGCTATGGCGACAATCTGCTGTCCCGGACTTTCGATGATCATCTGTCTTACGCATTTTCTTGGAAAAAAGAACACGGTACCGTTTAAGGTAAAGCCGCTGTCGTTTACTTTTTTAAGAAAGGCAGTGCCTCTTGGAATGAGCGGCTTTGTCGGAGAGATTTCAAACGGGTTTACCTCGTTAGTTTTCAATTATCTCTGCCTCGGGATCGGTGGAAATGTAGCAGTTGCGGCATATAGTGTCATAGCAAATATCTCACTGGTTGTCATTTCAATCTTCAATGGCATCTCGCAGGGACTGCAGCCGCTTATCAGCACCTCATACGGAAAAGGCAGAAAGGATAATGTCAGGCTGGTAGTAAAGTCAGGCCTTGTGATCACGGCAGTGGCAGAGGCGTTTTTTGTAGCATGCGCGTTTCTGTTTACCGACCAGATGATAGGTATTTTTAACAGCCAGAATAATCAGAAGCTGCTTTCGATAGCACACAGCGGACTGCAGCTGTATTTTCTCGGCTTTATTTTCGCGGGAATAAATATCTTCCTTCTGGCATATTATTCAGCCACTGCAAAGGCAAAAATAGTAGTCACAGGTTCGCTTTTAAGGGGCATGATCCTGATAGCTCTCTATGGTTTCATTCTCTCGAGACTTTTCGGGCTGAACGGATTGTTTCTGTCGCTGCTGTTCTCAGAGCTTACGACGTTCATAGTGATCCTTCTTATGAGCAGGGTGGCATCATAATTTGCCTTTAATAAATCAAAGTAGTAAAATATACGTTATTGTTTTAACAGATAGCCTCAGAAGGAGGAATGCAGATGGCAGACACAGATAATTCTGCTTCAAAAGAAAATAAGGCTTCAGTCATCAGCAGTGAAGATCTGTATGCTGCGGATGACAGAAATAAGCAGATAATAAAGACGAGTATTGTCGGAATTCTGGCAAACGTCTTTCTCGCAGCTTTCAAGGCTGTTGTAGGAACGGTATCAGGATCCATCGCAATCGTTCTCGACGCGGTAAATAACCTCTCAGATGCAGCAAGCTCGGTAATAACCATTGTCGGCACAAAGCTCGCCGCAAAGCAGCCTGATAGAAGGCATCCATACGGCTACGGCAGGATAGAGTATCTCAGCGCAATGATAATCTCGGTTATCGTGTTGTTTGCCGGCGCGTCTTCGCTGAAAGAATCTGTCGAAAAGATAATCAGCCCGCGGAAACCGGACTACACGATAGTGGCGCTTGTAATAGTGGCAGCTGCCGTTCTGGTAAAAATAATCCTTGGCCGCTTTGTAGAGAGCAGGGGAAAGAAGCTTAACTCCGACTCACTGGTAAACTCAGGAAAGGACGCGATGCTCGACTCTGTAATTTCAGCGTCAACCCTTATAGCAGCGGTTATTTTTATTTTTTCAGGTGTATCACTTGAGTCATGGCTTGGAGCAGTCATTTCTGTTGTTATCATCAAGTCAGGTATAGATATGCTGCGTGAGGCGATATCAGAGATCCTTGGCGAGAGGGCAGATATCTCGCTCTCACAGAGGATAAAAGCCATAGTAAAGGAATTCCCACAGGTAGACGGCGTTTACGATCTGATCCTCAACAACTACGGACCTGATTCATTCATAGGCTCCTTTCATATAGAAGTTGCTGATACGCTCACGGCAGCAGACATAGACAGGCTGACGAGACAGATTACCCATGAGGTTTACATCAAATGCCACGTGCTGACAGCGGCAATAAGCGTTTACTCTATAAATACACAGGATGACGAGGTCATAGGGGTCCGTGAAAATATCAGGAAAATGGTGATGGAGGATAAGAATATCCTTCAGATGCATGGATTCTATATCGATGAGGAGAATAAGAAAATCCGCTTCGATCTCGTCGTAAGCTTCAATTCTTCAGACAGACATCAGACCTTTATGGACGCCATCGGCAGGGTTCAGCAGGCCTATCCGGATTATGAGATCTGTCCGAATATGGATGCGGACTATTCAGAGACTTAAAGCTGTGTTATAATCTTAAGGTTTCAAATGATCCCGAAAAAAGGAA
>JBJELA010000122.1:0-2636 GCA_051878915.1 Candidatus Weimeria sp. | reverse complement strand
GATGATCACGCTTGTGATACAGCTATTCGCCCTGAACAGCAAGTATCAGTCCTATAAGGCCAGAGAAGCGCAGCTTAATGAGGAGCTCGAGGAGCAGAAGGAGAAGAAGCAGGACTTAAAGGACTACGAGAAGTACACCAAGACTAAAGAGTACACAGAGAGTCAGGCGAGATCGAAGCTTGGACTCCTTTATGATAACGAAATCATCTTTAAGGAAAAATAAATTGGATTTTACTGAACAGACAGAGCGCTTTATCAGAGACAGCGGGATGTTGAGACAGAAAGGATCCGTCACGGTGGGTATCTCCGGTGGGGCGGATTCTGTCTGTCTTTTTTTACAATTATATAAGCTCAGGAAGAGGCTCGGAATCGACCTTAAGGCCGTGACTGTAGAGCACGGCATCAGAGGGGACGAGAGTGAAAGTGACGCAGAATTTTCCAGAAAATTCTGTGAGGAGCGGGGGATCCCGTGCCGGATAGTTCACGTAGACGCGCCTGGGAGAGCAGCTGAGAGGGGCATCTCTCTTGAGGAGGCCGCCAGACAGCTCCGGTACGAGGCATTTTTCGATAACACAGATCAGGGAGAGACCATCGCGCTTGCGCACCATCTCGAAGACCAGGCGGAGACGGTTATTTTTCATATGATAAGAGGCAGCGGCGTCAGGGGCCTTACAGGGATGAGACCGGAAACTGAGGTCAGGGGAAGG
This sequence comes from Candidatus Weimeria sp., assembly GCA_051878915.1. GTDB lineage: Bacteria > Bacillota > Clostridia > Lachnospirales > Lachnospiraceae > Weimeria. The sequence goes on along the minus strand of JBJELA010000122.1, from coordinate 1,929 downwards.
CGTCTGATCAGGCCGCTTCTTTTTGCGACAAAGCAGGAGATCACCGCGGAGCTTACCCGGGAGGGCATATCGTGGCGCACCGATTCGACGAATTCCGATATCAGTTACGCGAGGAACAGGATCCGGGCAGTGATAATCCCGGAGCTTCTGCAGATAAATGCAGGAGCTGTAAGGCATATCTGTGAGGCAGCGGATGATGTCGGGAAGATGTACGATGGATTTTTCCTTAAGGAAATGGAATACATAGCCTCGCATGACACAGGAAATGGCCTTGACTGCTCTGATTTAAAAAATACCGATGACTATACCGTGGGAATGGTGATCATGGAATATCTGCGGCAGCATTTAAGGAGTATAAAGGACGTAGGGAGAGAGCACATCGGCGTGCTGACACGGCTTGTGAAAAAGGAGCAGAATTTCACCTATGACCTGCCGGCCGGAGCGAGAGTGTTTTTTGAATACGGCGTCATGAGAACCGGGTGGCAGGACGTCCCGGGTGGCTTTTATTTTTCCCTGGAGGAGCTTTCTGATACCGGTTCTTCGCGCGTCAGAACGGAAAAATTTTCAATTACCCTTGAAATTCGTGGCTTTTCTTCATCCCAAATAAAAGATATTCCACAAAAAAACTATGAAAAATGGCTCGATTATGATAAGATAAATAAGTGTTCTTGTATCCGCAGCAGACAGGCGGGAGATTATTTTACGATAGAAGGCGGACACAGACAGAAGTTCAAGGATTTCTGCGTGAACGAAAAGATTCCCGCCTCTGCGCGCGATGATATTCCGCTCCTCGTTTCAGGTGAGCATCATATACTTGCAGCCTTGGGAACTGACAGGATCAGCGTCGATGCAAGGATCACAGAACAGACGAAAAGAATTCTTGTTATAAGAGTTATTCCATCAGGAGGAAAATAATCGTTATGGAAGATAAAATAAGAGTCATGCTTTCAGAACAGGAGCTTGATAAGAGAATCCGTGAGCTTGGAGCACAGATCAGCGCTGACTATGATGGTGAGAGCATTATGATGGTCTGCATCCTTAAGGGCGCGGCGATGTTTGCATGTGAGCTGGCAAAGAGGATCACAGTACCGGTCATCATGGATTTCATGGCTACCTCGAGCTATGGCTCAGGCACGGTTTCAAGCGGTGATGTAAAGATTAAAAAGGACCTGGACCTCTCACCTGAGGGAAAGAACATCCTGATAGTCGAGGATATCATCGACAGCGGAAACACCCTGAATTTCCTTTCACATCTGTTTGAGGAGAGAAACGCGAAGAGCGTAAAAATGGTCACCATGCTTGACAAGCCTGACAGGCGTGAGGTGGATGTAGCTGTTGACTATACCGGGTTTACCATACCTGATGAATTCGTGGTAGGCTATGGCCTTGACTATGACCAGAGATACAGGAACCTGCCATACATAGGAGTTATCGAGCCTGCTGATAAGCAGTCTTAAGAAAGAGGCGTATTTTGGAAAGACGAAGAGGTCTTAACGGACTGGGATTTTACATCCTGCTGATACTGATCGTGATCTTATTCTGGTTCTATTTTACGAACAGGTCACAGTCCAACTATTCGATGTCAAAGCTGACCGAGGACATTGAGAAAAATCAGGTCACATCGATTTCTATCCAGCAGAACAGAGAGGTTCCGACAGGAGAGGTGGATGTCACCCTGAAGGGCAAGGACACACGGTATTTTTTCTATGTGTCTGATGTAAAAGAGGTGGAGAGTTACCTCAATTCCGAGAATGTTTCATATACAGTCGGCGATGTGCCAAAGGAGGACTGGCTTGCCCAGCTTCTTCCGACACTTATCATAGTCGGTGCGGTTTTCATACTTTTCATGGTCGTTATGAATGGCAGGGTTCAGCAGTCCGGCGCCTCGGTAAACCGGATGAACGATTTCGGAAAGAGCCGTGCCAGGAT
>JBJELA010000121.1:0-2637 GCA_051878915.1 Candidatus Weimeria sp. | reverse complement strand
TTAATCCGGTATTTAATTACTGCACCCTGACTCTGTATCCTTTTATTTTTGCCTGGATGCTCCTGAACCCGTTATAATCATTTATATCCGGATCGTAGATAATGTCAAGCCTTATCTGATTCTGCTTTCCGGAAGCGGCCTTTTCAAGCTCCTCTTCCCCGAAAGCAGCGATGATTTTTTCATCCATCTCCTGTCCGTCGCCAAAATAGATCCCATCGATCCTTTTTCTGTCGGAAATAAATGACAGCTTCCTGTATTGCTTCTCCTGCCCTATTTTTCTGTAGGATGTCACAGGCAGGTTCCTGTCCGCAAAAACCGGGCCCGGATTGCCATTGCCAAACGGCTCTAATTTCTGCAGCTCCTCAACGAGCTTAATGCTCGCGTAATAGAGCGGCATCGGCACATCAATCATGACCTTCTCCTGCATGTCGTCATCACGAAGTCCGCTGTGTTCATCCAGAAATGAACGAAGCCAGTCGATATCCTCTTCTCTCATCGAAAGGCCTGCTGCCATAGGGTGCCCGCCGAACTTTGTAAAGACGCCGTCTCCGCCGAAGGCTTCATTGGCTTCTACCATTTTATCATACATAGGGTATGCCTCGATACTTCTGCCGCTGCCCTTTACATCTCCGTTTACGGTTTTACAGAGGACGAAGGTCGGGCGATTGTATTTTTCTTTTATTTTTCCGGCGACAAGACCGCAGAGGCTCTCGTGCAGATCAGGCATGTAAAATACGATGACCGTTGGCAGATTTTTTTCGTGTGAAAGCGTCTCAAAGGCCTCATCTATTCCCCGCTGCTCCATTGCTTTTCTTGTGTCATTTAATGAAACAAGCTCAAGCGCTTCCTCTTCGGCCTTCTTTTTATCCTTTTCAAGCAGAAGCCTGAGAGCTTTTTCGGCGCTGTCAATCCGTCCGGATGCGTTAAAGCACGGTCCTAAAATAAATCCTATATGACAGGCCCTGATGTTATTTTTGTCAAGCCCGGCCACACTTATCAGCCTGTCAAGTCCGATATTTTCACTCCTTGCCATCTGCTTCAGGCCAAGGCTTACTATCGCGCGGTTCTCGTCCTTTAACTCCATGATGTCAGTAACCGTCGCAAAGGCAGCCTCCGGCAGATACTTTCTGGCATCCGTCCGGCCTGACATCTGAAACAGCACGCTTATCAGCTTATAAGCCACGACAGCCCCGCAGATCCCCGGGAACGGGTACGTATCGTCCGCGCGGTGCGGATCTACAACACAGTCTGCGTGCGGCAGGTGGTATATATTTCCATCCCTGTAAAAATCAAAGCTGCCGCGTCCGGTGTCCGCTTCTTCAGGATATGCGGCTGCCGCGTCGTCTCCTTCAACAGTTGAGAACGGGATCGCGTGGTGGTCGGTTACTATGACTGTGAGGTTATTTTTCTTCGCAAGCTCCACAGCCTCGCCGGCCGCGATCCCGTTATCGCAGGTGATCACAGCTTCGACTCCGTCATCTGCCGCCTGCGCGACCATCTCGGGATTTAAGCCATAGCCATCCGCTATCCTGTCAGGCAGCTTGTAATCACAGTCAGCGCCTAAGGTTCTAAGCCCGTCAGTGAGTATATACGCTGAGCAGATCCCGTCTCCATCATAATCGCCGATGACACGGATCTTCTTTTTATCCTTTATCAGCTGAAGGATGATCTCACAGGCTCTCGGCAGGTCCTTCATCAGCTCCGGGCTGTGCAGGTCCGTAATCTCAGGGTTCAGATATTTTCCTATCTGATCCTCCGGAATATCCCTGTTTATGATAATACGGGCGGTAACCTGATCTATGCCGTATTTTTTCCCGATCCCCTTGAAATCCGCATTCTTGCAGTATACTTTCCAGTTTGCCATATTTCCCTGTTCCATGCCCTCTGCAGGCTTTCGTACTACTCCGGAAAAGATCCGCAGTTAAAAACAGAGCTGTGCTTTCCGCTTCACAGCTCTTTTTTTTCATCACAGTTGCAGTTATTATCCAAAAATTTGTACAGCAGTCTGTACAGCTCCTTCGCCTCGTCAGCGTCAAGCCTGATACACTTCGTCATCTCTGCCGGCACCGCAAGCGCTCTGTCACGGAGCTTCATACCCTCGTCAGTGATTGAGATCAGAAGATTCCTCTCATCAGTCTTGCTTCTGTGTCTGTAGATATAACCCTTTGACTCGAGCTTTTTAAGAAGCGGAGTCAGCGTGCCTGAATCCAGATACAGGCAGCGCCCTATTTCCTTGACGTTCATCTGCTTTTTCTCCCAGAGCACCATCATCGTGATGTACTGGGTGTAAGTCAGATCGAGCGCAGACAGATAAGGCTTATAGGCTCTGACCACTTCCTTCGCGCAGGCGTAGAGCGGGAAGCAGAGCTGGTTTTTCAGTTCGAGGCAGGCATACTTGTTGTCTTCCATAAATACATCTCCAAAAAACAAAATACAATTACATTGTACACAATCTTTTGAAATATGTCAATCCTGAACCGATTTTCAAAATCTTTTACGTCCGGCATGAACACGCACAGAAGCATGCCGTGAATAGTAACTGTCTCTATTACAGATTCTTAAGCATATACTCCACGATTGCTGCGCAGTGCGCGGCAGCAGCCTTCTCAAATGTCGGATAGTCCATGGAGCCTGAGT
>JBJELA010000120.1:0-13035 GCA_051878915.1 Candidatus Weimeria sp. | reverse complement strand
CGGCTCGAGAGATCAGAACCCCCTCGTTCATGGCAAGGGCGTTTTATTTTTAAAAGAAAACGGGATAGAGGTAGTCGAGGATTTCCTGAGGGAGGAATGCGACGAGCTGAACGCGGTATTTTTCCACTATATCACGACAAGGACACCGTACGTAGTCATGAAGTGCGCTGAGTCACTCGATGGAAAAACAGCGACTGTGACAGGCGAATCGAAATACATCTCGTGTGAGGAGAGCAGGCTTGCTGTCATGCACATGAGAAACAGGTACAAGGCCATAATGATAGGAATCGGGACAGCGCTCGCAGACGATCCGATGCTTACATGCCGCCTGAAAGAGGGAAACGCCAGGAATCCGATAAGGATCATCTGCGACAAAAATCTGAGACTTCCACCGGAGAGCAATCTCGTAAGGACAGCGGATGAGGTTTCGACCATCATTGCCTGTTCTAAGGAGGCTTCAGATGAGGCAGCAGACATTCTTGAAAAAAAGGGCGTAACCGTCATCAGATGTCCGCTGAAGGATGACGAGATAGATCTTAGTTTTCTTATGAAGAAGCTTGGCGAGATGGAGATCGACGGAATCCTCTTAGAGGGCGGCAGAACCCTGAACGCTTCGATGCTTGAGGCAGGACTTGTAAATGAAGTCCATCTTTTCATCGCTCCTGTCATATTCGGCGGCCGTGCCAAAACTATCGTTGAAGGCAGAGGGGTAGAAAAGCTGCAGGATGCATTCCATTTCAAAATCAGAAGCGTCGAAAAAAGCGGCAGCGATCTTCATCTGATCTGCGCACAATAGTTTAATAATATTTTTTACAAATCCCACCTTACGGTGGGAATTTTTTTACATATTTTTAAATGAATCTGCGTTGTTATTGTTAAGGACGGGATGTATTATTATTCTGGTTTTTGACAGGAGATCCTATGTATAAAAAAAATAAGAGAATGAATAAATCCGGTAATAGAAAAGGTTCTATCAGATCAAAGCTGACTGTGCTTATAGTACCTGCTGTAGTCATAATGATAGCAGTCCTTATCGTGATCTCGGCTTATTTTTCCACGCAGAGGATCAGACAGATGGCAGTAGACGGGCTCACATCATCTATTTCGAATCAGGCAGATAACATTGAATCATGGATGGATGAGAATCTCGCGGAGTTCTCTTCTGTAAAGCACATTATTGAACAGGTCCATCCTGACGACAAGGAGCTGCAGTCGATAATAGACTCGACCTATGGATATAATTCCAATGCTGCCGACGGAATGCACATAGGAACAGCTGACGGCAGGGTAATAAAACCGTATTCATCAGAATTCAGTGAGTCAGATCCTACCAGCTCCACCTGGTATAAGCAGGGTACCACGTCAGTCTCTATGCATTTCGGCTCCGCCTATAAGAACAGCGATGGCACAGAGGTTATCAGTGCGACTGGTCTTATTGATGATTATTCTGACCAGATAAAGGTTATCGGAGCAGACCTGACTCTGGAAAAAATTTCTACGATTGTGAACTCAGGTGTCAAAATGTCGAATGCCAGATCAATGCTCATAGACACAGAGGATAATACTATTCTGGCAAGTCCCGACAATAATCTTTCAGGAAAGACACTGGACAGTGAGTCAGAAATCCCATTGATAAAAGGCATTTCAAAGCATATTGAGACAATAAAGTATAATACTACGGCTATCGCGGGAAATCTTGTCGCTTTCTACAAGCTTGAGGGGACAAACTGGCTTCTGGTCTCATATATACCCACCAGAGCCATCTATTCAGGTGTCTATCAGATGATACTTATCCTTGTGATCTTAGGTGTCGTGGCAGGCGTTATTATAGTCTTGCTCATAAATGCTGTAGTCTCAAGAGTCACAGAGCCTATATCAGACATCACGAAGGACATCACTGCAATGAGCAATGGTGACTTTACCATAGATGTAAAGCAGCAGTCGAATGATGAAATTGGCATGATGTCAGGTTCAGTGGCGGAGTTTGTAAAAAAGATGCGTCAGATGATCTCAAAAATAAACGAGGAATCGAAGCGTCTGAAACAGCAGTCTGATTCATCTGATGAGGTTTCGAGAGCCATGCTCGATGATTCACTTTCCCAGTCCAGGGCCATGAGAAACCTGAATGATATAGTAGATCAGCTTACAAAGGCAATAAATGAAATTGCGGAGAACGCGACTAATCTCGCGATGGTGGTTTCTGATACCAAGGTCAGGTCATCAAGGGCTGGAGAATCCATGAAATCCACGGTTGAGCTCTCAAAAAAGGGCCGGGAGGATATGGAAAGGCTTTCGGCCGCTATGGCAGAGATTGAGAACGCGAACACTGAACTTGTATCAAGTATAGGTGAGGTAGGAAACGCGTCAGAGGAAATCACAAAGATCATCGAGGTTATCTCAGAAATCGCGGATGAGACAAACCTTCTCTCACTGAATGCCTCTATCGAGGCTGCAAGAGCGGGAGAGAGTGGAAAGGGATTTGCAGTCGTAGCCTCGCAGATCGGAAGTCTGGCGTCGAATTCGGCTGACAGGGCAAAGAATATTTCAAAACTCATTTCAAAGGTAAAGAGCCTCATAAATACTGTGGTCGGCCAGGCAAACAGCAGCGCGGAGAGCATTAAGGAGAATACAGTTCTTATCAATACCGCGGTATCTACCTTTGATGAGATTTACAAAAATATCCAGGACTCTGACCAGATAATTATGGATATGGTATCAGATGTAGACAAAGTAAATGAGGTCGCATCGAATGTGGCATCTATTTCTGAGGAACAGGCAGCCTCTTCCGATGAGATATTAAAGACATCGGAGGAAATGGTTGAAAAGGCTGAGAATATCACACGGTCAAGCAAGGAGGTAAAGGATAATTCCAGAGAACTGGCAGATACCTCTGATACTCTGACTGGATATGTAAACAGGTTTAAGATTTAAGGAGGTTCAAATGAAGGTATCAGTATCAAAAAAAGTAACTGTTCTTGTTGAAATAGCAGTATTGGCCATCGGACTCCTGTCAGGATGCGGTATTTCGGCTCAGGGCTCATCGTCCTACAAGGAAAAGATCATGCTTATAGGTACCGATACAAACGATGCTTACAGAAAGCTTTTAATAGAGTCGATAAAGAGCAGGGCAAAGACCAGCGGGATTATTATTGATGAACAGGAATGCGGAAACGATGTTGAAAAACAGGCTGAGGCTGCAAGAAGAGCTGCCTCAAGCGGATACTCGGCTGTTATCTGCGGACTTGCTGATGCTTCTACAGCTCCTCAGATAGAGATTGCCGCAGGAGACATTCCGGTAATTTTTATAGATAACCAGCCGGATGAAACCGCACTTAAGGCGGATAAATACATATACGTAGCTTCAAATGATGCGGAATGCGGCAGATTACAGGCAGAGTATGTCATGAAAAAAATAAACAGAAAAGAGATAAATATCGTAATTCTCGAGGGTGAGAAGGGGCACTCAGCTACGATACAGATAACCCAGGCATGTAAAAATACCTTTAAGAGCAAAGGAGTTACAGCAAATATACTTTTTGAGGATTACTGTAACTGGTCAGGCAGTGAGGCCCGTCATAAGCTCGATCTTTTCTTCAAGACGAATCAGCCAGTTGATGCTATCCTCTGCAACAACGATACAATGGCTCTTGGCGCGGTAAAGGCACTTAAGGATAGCGGCCTGGATCCATCAGAAATTCTTATTGCCGGAGTTGACGCCACAGCTGATGGATGTCAGTCGATAGCTGACGGACAGATGAGCTTTACAGTCTTCCAGAACGCAAAGGCCCAGGCGGATAAGGCACTTGAAACAGCAACAGCTTTAAGAGACGGAGGTTCTATAAAAGGAATAGATGGAGCCACAGATGATCTGAAGTACGACTATGTACCATTTGAACCAGTAGACGCTTCAAACGTCTCAGGATATATGTCATAAACTTATTAAACGATAAAGAGGCTCATATCCGTCCATCTGGGTATGAGTCCTTTTTTTATTCGTTGCGATTTGAAAAAAAAGAAAAAATCATTTCATTTGTGGGCGTGTTTGTGATATAATCATACAGATGTGGATGCAAAAACAAATCCGCACACGTTGACTGTTGTTCCGTTGATAGGAAAGGAATTAGCATGGGAAAAGTAAGACGCGTATATGTAGAGAAGAAGCCGGACTTTGCCGTTGCTGCAAAGCAGCTGTCCCACGAATTAAGACATTTCGTTGGTATCAGTGGTATTACTGGTGTCAGGGTTCTTATTCGCTACGACGTAGAGAACTTAAAGGACGAAGTATTTGATAAAGCGGTCCGCACAGTATTTTCTGAGCCTCCAGTAGATGATGTATATGAGGAGACTTTTGATTTTACCGGGCGGATTTTTTCTGTAGAATTCCTGCCTGGACAGTTCGACCAGAGAGCGGATTCAGCAGAGCAGTGCATGAAGCTCCTTGATGACAGCGCGGAGCCGATCATAAAGACGGCTACGACATATGTAATTGAAGGAGACATCTCAGACGAGGACTTCGAGAAGATAAAGAAGCACTGCGTAAACCCTGTAGATTCAAGGATCACAGGAGAAGAGAAGCCGCAGACTCTTGAGGATCACTTCGAGGAGCCTGCAGACGTAGAAATCCTCGACGGATTCTGCGAGGAGAGCGATGAGGACTTCAGGAAGCGCTTCGATTCGCTGAACCTCGCCATGACCTTCAAGGATTTCCTCCATATAAGAAATTATTTCAGAAATGACGAGCACAGGGAGCCGACCATCACAGAGATCAGGGTTCTCGATACCTACTGGTCAGATCACTGCCGTCATACGACATTCTCCACAGAGCTTACCTCAGTAAACTTTGAGGACGGCTATTATAAAAAACCTATTAAGGATACCTTCAACAAGTATCTCGATAATTTCCATGTGATCTACAAGGACAGAGATGACAAGTTCGTCTGCCTTATGGATCTCGCCACTATAGCAGCAAAGATCTTAAAGAAGAAGGGACTTCTGAAGGATCAGGAGGAGTCAGATGAGATCAATGCCTGCTCTATTGTCATTCCTATCGAGATAGACGGGAAGACAGAGGAGTGGCTCCTTAATTTTAAAAACGAGACGCACAACCACCCGACTGAGATCGAGCCGTTCGGTGGCGCTGCTACCTGCCTCGGCGGTGCCATAAGAGATCCGCTTTCAGGCAGAACCTATGTATATCAGGCTATGAGGATCACAGGAGCCGCAGATCCGACAAGACCTGTCAGCGAGACTCTTGAGGGAAAGCTTCCGCAGAAGAAGCTCGTAAGAGAGGCTGCTCACGGCTACAGCTCATACGGAAACCAGATCGGTCTTGCCACCGGCTACGTAAAGGAGATCTATCATCCTGACTATGTGGCAAAGAGAATGGAGATCGGAGCTGTAATGGCTGCTGCTCCAAGACGCGCGGTCAGAAGACTTACATCTGATCCTGGCGATAAGATCATCCTTCTCGGCGGACGTACAGGCCGTGACGGAATCGGCGGAGCCACAGGCTCATCAAAGGCTCACAATACCGAGTCTACTTCAGTCTGCGGAGCCGAGGTTCAGAAGGGTAATCCTCCTACAGAGAGAAAGCTGCAGAGACTCTTCAAGAGAGAGGACGCGGCATATCTGATAAAGAAGTGCAATGACTTCGGAGCAGGCGGTGTATCTGTAGCCATCGGCGAGTTAGCTGACGGCCTCAGAGTCAACCTCGACCTCGTACCAAAGAAATACGCAGGACTCGACGGTACTGAGCTGGCTATTTCAGAGTCACAGGAGAGGATGGCTGTAGTCGTAGCTCCTTCAGACGTCGATCAGTTTTTACAGTACGCAAAGGAAGAAAACCTCGAAGCCACAGTAGTGGCAGAGGTTACGGAGGAGCCGCGTCTTCGCCTCGACTGGAGAGGAAAGACTATAGTAGACCTCTCAAGAGCATTCCTTAACACCAACGGTGCTCATCAGGAGACTTCAGTTACAGTCGAGATCCCGAAGAAGGAAGACGACTATCTGGAGAAATACGCGTCAGCGAAGGTCGGTGAGGATCTCGATAAAAAGGATTTCCGCGGAGCATGGCTCGATACGTTAAAGGATCTGAATGTATGCTCCCAGAAGGGACTTGTCGAGATGTTCGACGGTTCTATCGGAGCAGCTTCGGTATTCATGCCATACGGTGGTAAGTACCAGCTGACAGAGACACAGAGCATGGTAGCAAAACTTCCTGTCGGAAACCACAAGTGCGATACAGTATCGATGATGGCTTATGGCTTTGATCCGTATATGTCGAAGTGGAGCCCGTACCACGGCGCTGTCTATTCGATCACTGATTCAATGGCAAAAATCGTTGCAGCAGGCGGAGATTTCAGAAAGATCCGCTTCACCTTCCAGGAGTATTTCCGCAGAATGTCTGAGGATCCGAAGAGATGGAGCCAGCCGTTTGCGGCACTCCTCGGAGCATTTGAGGCACAGATGAGATACGGCCTTCCGTCAATCGGAGGAAAGGACTCGATGTCCGGAACCTTCAACGACATAGACGTACCTCCTACACTCTGCTCATTTGCGGTAGATACAGCGGATGTCCATGACATCATCACACCGGAGCTCAAGAAAGCAGGAGACAAGCTTTTATTCTTCTGGATTTCAAGAGATCTTTACGACCTGCCGAACTACGATCAGGTAATGAAGCTCTATGATACGGTTCATCAGCTGATCCTTAAGAAAGCAATCATCTCAGCATATGTTACTGACTACTATGGAATAGCGGCATCTGCAGCAAAGATGGCATTTGGAAACAAGCTGGGTGTAAAGCTTGAGACGCCATCACCTCTCGACGCGTTCAGACCTAATCCATGCTGCATCTTAGCAGAGGTTGATCCATCATCACTTGACGCTATCGATCAGGCCATGACAGATGAGTCACTTTCAGACTTCTACGATACGATCGGTGAAGTAACAGACGACGGAAAGTTCACTATTGCCGGACAGGAGATTACAGTAGACGAAGCGCTTGAAGCATGGAAGGCACCGCTCGAGGGCGTATTTGCCACCAGAGCAGACGATGACAGGACACCTGTAAAGTCAGAGACCTACCATGAGGCGAATGTCCATATCTGTAAGAACAAGGTCGCAAAGCCGAATGTCTTCATTCCGGTATTCCCTGGAACGAACTGCGAGTACGATTCAGCGAAGGCCTTTGAGCAGGCAGGAGCAACGACGAACACTGTAGTATTCAGAAACCAGAATGCGGAGGATATCAGATCGTCCGTCGATGATTTTGTAAACGGAATAAACAACGCCCAGATCGTTATGTTCCCTGGTGGTTTCTCCGCAGGAGACGAGCCTGAGGGCAGCGCGAAGTTCTTTGCCACTGCTTTCCGTAATGAAAAAATAACCGAAGCCATCGAAGACCTGATCACGAAGAGAGACGGTCTTGTACTTGGTATCTGCAACGGATTCCAGGCTCTTATTAAGCTCGGCCTTGTACCTTATGGAAAAGTAACCGAGCAGAAGCCGGATTCACCGACACTTACCTACAACACCATAGGCCGACACATCTCAAAGATCGCCTACACTAAGGTCGTATCCGACAAGAGCCCGTGGCTGCGTCTCGCAGGACTTGGCAATGTCTATGGAATTCCTGCTTCACACGGCGAGGGCAGATTCGTGGCAAACGACGAGTGGCTTGACAGGCTCTTTGCCAACGGACAGGTAGCTACACAGTATGTAGATATCGATGGAAACTGCTCTATGGATGCCGAGTGGAATATCAACGGCTCATACCGTGCTATTGAGGGAATCACGAGCGCCGATGGACGTATCCTTGGAAAGATGTGCCACTGCGAGCGTATTGGAGACGGTGTTTCAAAGAACATCTATGGCAGCCAGGATATGAAGATTTTTGAGAGTGGTGTAAGCTACTTCAAATAAAAGTTTTCGTTACTCTCAGATGCAAATATGGAAAGGAAAATGATGAAAGCATATCTTTATCTCGAAGACGGGACAGTTTATACTGGCGAAAGTATAGGCTCCACGAGAGAATCCATAAGCGAGGTGGTTTTCAACACCTCAATGACAGGATATCTCGAGGTGCTTACGGATCCGTCCTATGCAGGACAGGCCGTCACTATGACTTACCCGCTTATCGGAAACTACGGAGTCACTGATGATGCGGAATCCAGAAAATCATTCGTAGGCGGATATATAGTAAGGGAACTCGCGAGAGTTCCGAGCAATTTCCGCTGCAAGGGAAACCTCAATGATTTTTTAAAGGAGCAGGACATTCCGGGAATACAGGGAATCGACACGAGAGCGCTCACAAAGCGTCTTCGTGACCATGGAACCATGAACGGAATGATCTCTACGGTAAAGTACGATGACTTAACTCCGATACTCGACAGGATAAAGGCATATGAGGTCGGCGATGTCGTAAGTCAGGTGACCTGCAGTGAGAAATCACATCTGCCTGGAAAGGGCAAGAGGGTTGTACTCCTTGACTTAGGTACGAAGAGACATATAGCTGAAAACCTTAATCAGAGAGGCTGCGATGTGACCATAGTTCCGGCGCATACCACAGCTGATGAGATCATCGCCATGAATCCGGACGGGATCATGCTCTCAAACGGTCCTGGAGATCCCAAGACCTGCACGAGCATCATAAAAGAGATAAAGAAGCTCTATGAAACTGATATCCCTATTTTTGCAATATGCTTAGGCCACCAGCTGATGGCACTTGCAAATGGAATCGATACAAAGAAGCTGAAATACGGACACAGAGGCGGCAACCATCCGGTCAAGGACGCTCTTACAGGAAGGGTTTACATCTCTTCCCAGAACCACGGTTATGTGGTGGATACAGAGGGACTCGATCCTAAGATCGCAAAACCATATTTTACCAATGTAAACGATGGCACGAATGAGGGACTTATGTACACTGGAAAGAATATCTACACTGTACAGTTTCACCCTGAAGCCTGCCCGGGCCCACAGGACAGCGCGTTTCTTTTTGACAGATTTATCGACATGATGGAAGGAGGACTGTAATGCCGCGCGATAAAAGCATAAAAAAAGTAATGGTGATCGGGAGCGGTCCTATAGTCATAGGTCAGGCTGCCGAGTTTGACTATGCTGGAACACAGGCCTGCAGATCCTTAAAGGAAGAGGGAGTAGAGGTCTGCCTCGTAAACTCCAACCCTGCAACCATTATGACCGATAAGGACATCGCGGATGAGGTCTATATCGAGCCTCTCACGATAAAGTCCCTTGAATCAATAATCAAAAAGGAAAAGCCGGATTCGATCCTTCCTACCCTCGGAGGCCAGGCAGGACTTAACCTCGGTATGGAGCTCGAGGAGTCAGGCTTCTTAAAGGAGCAGGGCGTCCGCCTTATCGGAACCACGGCTCTTACGATAAAGAAGGCTGAGGACAGACAGGAATTCAAGGATACCATGGAAAAGATCGGCGAGCCTGTCGCTGCTTCAGAGGTCGTTCACGATGTGGAGCACGGTGTCAGATTTACAAATACGATCGGTTATCCTGTAGTTCTCCGTCCCGCCTATACCCTTGGAGGTTCAGGCGGCGGTATCGCTCACAACGAGACAGAGCTTCGTGAGATACTTGAGAACGGTCTCCGTCTCTCCCGTGTACATGAGGTACTTGTAGAGCGCTGCATTGCGGGATGGAAAGAAATCGAGTACGAGGTTATGCGTGATGCCGCAGGAAACTGCATCACAGTCTGCAACATGGAAAATATCGATCCGGTAGGTGTCCACACCGGAGATTCTATCGTTGTCGCTCCTTCTCAGACACTCTCTGATAAGGACTATCAGATGCTTCGTACCTCTGCTTTAAATATCATCACAGAGCTCGGAATCACAGGAGGCTGCAACGTACAGTACGCCTTAAACCCTGATTCGTTCGAGTACTGTGTAATCGAGGTAAATCCGCGTGTGTCACGTTCTTCGGCTCTCGCGTCAAAGGCCACAGGTTATCCTATTGCCAAGGTTGCTGCAAAGATCGCTCTGGGTTATACCCTTGATGAGATAAAGAACGCCATCACAAAGAAGACCTATGCTTCATTCGAGCCTATGCTCGATTACTGTGTTGTAAAAATACCGCGTCTTCCGTTCGATAAGTTCATCACGGCAAAGCGTACCCTTACTACACAGATGAAGGCTACCGGTGAGGTCATGAGCATCTGCGATAACTTCTGCGGAGCCCTGATGAAGGCCATCAGATCCTTAGAGCAGCATGTGGACTCACTTATGAGCTATGATTTTTCTGACAGGACGGATGACGAGCTCTGGAAAGAGATGGAGATCGTGGATGACCGCAGGATCTATCGTATCGCAGAGGGCTGCCGCCGTAAGTTCTCTCAGAAAAAAATGCACGACGTCACAAAGATCGATCTATGGTTCATAGACAGGATCTCTTATATCACTGAGATTGAGAAACGCCTTAAGAACGAGGAGCTTACACCTGAGCTTCTGCGTGAAGCGAAGAGGATAGAGTTCCCTGACTATATCATCGCAAACCTGAACGGAAAGCTCTCAGAAAATGAAGTAAAGCAGATGCGCTATGACAATGGTATCGTGGCATCCTACAGGATGGTTGATACCTGCGCCGCTGAGTTCAAGGCAGAGACTCCGTATTATTACTCAGTTTACAGCGGTGGTGAGAACGAGGCAGAGGAGACTTCAGGAAAGAAGAAGGTCTTAGTCCTCGGAAGCGGTCCTATCCGTATCGGACAGGGTATCGAGTTCGACTACTGCTCTGTACACGCTACCTGGGCCTTTGAAAAAGAGGGCTTTGAGACCATCATCGTAAATAACAACCCTGAGACGGTTTCCACTGATTTCGATATAGCTGATAAGCTTTACTTTGAGCCTCTTACAAAAGAGGATGTGGAAAATATCGTCCGTCAGGAGAAGCCGGACGGAGCGGTAGTTCAGTTCGGCGGACAGACTGCGATAAAGCTCACCCAGGACTTAATGGAAATGGGCGTAACTATCTATGGTACTGACGCAAAGGATGTAGACAGGGCAGAGGACCGTGAGCTCTTTGATGAGGTTCTCCAGAAGACCGGAATTCCAAGGGCAGCAGGCGGAACGGTATTTACCGCAGAAGAGGCCAAGAAGGTCGCTAACAGGCTCGGTTACCCGGTTCTTGTCCGTCCTTCCTACGTGCTCGGCGGACAGGGCATGCAGATCGCCTTTAACGACGAGGAGATAGAGCAGTTCATGGGCATCATCAACCGTATCGCCCAGGAGCACCCGATCCTCGTAGATAAGTACCTGCAGGGTAAAGAGGTCGAGGTCGACGCTGTCTGCGACGGAACCGATATCCTGATCCCTGGTATCATGGAGCATATCGAGCGTACCGGTATCCACTCAGGTGACTCGATATCTGTATATCCGGCTCCGACTATCGGAGATGAGGTAAAGAAGAAGATCGAGGACGCTACGATAAAGCTTGCGAAGGAGCTTCACGTAATCGGTCTTATCAATATCCAGTTCATCGATATGGATGGAGAGGTCTATGTGATCGAGGTCAACCCTCGTTCATCACGTACTGTTCCTTACATCAGCAAGGTTACAGGAATCCCTATCGTAGATCTCGCCGCAAAGGTTATGTGCGGCCATACTCTCCGTGAGATGGGATATGAGCCGGGGCTTGCTCCTGAGGCTGACTATGTGGCTATCAAGATGCCTGTGTTCTCATTTGAGAAGCTGCGTGGAGCTGAGATCTCACTTGGACCTGAGATGAAGAGTACCGGTGAGTGCTTAGGTATCGCGCCGACATTCAACGAAGCGCTTTACAAGGCTTTCGCCGGCGCCGGTGTTGATCTGCCGAAGTACAAGCAGATGATAATGACTGTAAATGACAAGGACAAACCTGAGGCTGTTGGTGTCGCAAAGAGATTCAAGGCCCTGGGCTATAAGATCTATGCGACCAGATCGACTGCGAAGTACCTGAACGAGCACGGTGTAGAGGCTCTCTGGGTTAACAAGATAAATCAGGAGTCGCCGAATGTGATGGATCTGATCCTTGGCCACAAGATCGACCTCGTGATCGATACTCCTACTGAGGGCCATGGTGACAAAACCCGTGACGGCTTCCTCATAAGGCGTAACGCCATCGAGACCGGCGTCTACTGCATTACCGCAATGGACACCGCAAACGCTCTGGCACATGCCCTTGAGAGCGAGCCGGACAAAGTCACTCCGGTAGATATAGCGCAGATCGACAGAAGATAAATATCTGAAAAAATAAAGGCCTTTGAACTAAAACGTTCAAAGGTCTTTTTTTGTGCTGTATTTGAGAAAAAAATTTCAGCATCCGGATATCTGCAATCCGGTAATCTTTATATCAGAAAGCAGCTTTGAAGATTTCGATTATGTCGTCTTTTGTCAGGGGAACAAAACAGCCGGTGCTTCCCTTGGCGGCTTTTTCAGCCATGACTTCAAAATGCTCGTCACTGGTGATTCCTACGGCGCGGAGATTTGCCGGGAGCTCCATTGTCTCAAACAGGAACTTTCTGGTGCACTCTATAGCTTTCTTTGCAGCACTCAGGTCATCATTATCAGCGATTCCCCAGACATTTCTTCCGTAAACAGCGAAGTTCACGGCAGTGGTCGGATCCTTTTTAAGGACGAACTCCATCCAGACAGGAGTAAGGATCGCGAGTCCCTGGCCATGTGTAATATCATAGAAGGCTGAAAGCTCGTGCTCCATCGGATGAACGCACCATGCAGGCTGGCTTCCGTCGGCGATAAGGCCATTGATGGCATGACTGGCAGCCCACATCAGATTTGCGCGGGCATCGTAATTGTCCGGCTGATTCAAAGCAATCGGACCATATTTTATCATTGTCTTGAGAAGTCCTTCAGCGAAACGCGCCTGTACATCAACGCCTGTCTCCTTTGTGAAGTAGTTTTCAAATGTATGGCTCATCATGTCAGCGGTTCCGGCTGCTGTCTGTTTCTTTGAAACAGAGAAGGTGTATGTCGGATCAAGGATTGACATTGTTGGCTTCATGCAGTC
>JBJELA010000119.1:0-2641 GCA_051878915.1 Candidatus Weimeria sp. | reverse complement strand
GAGGAGGGCGGACAGCTCTCTGAAAAGATCCGCAAATATCCTTACAGCGTGCTTCTGTTTGATGAGATAGAGAAGGCTCATCCTGACGTGTTTAATATCCTTCTGCAGGTCCTCGATGAGGGACGTCTTACTGACTCACAGGGAAGACTTGTGGACTTTAAGAATACTGTCATTATCATGACATCGAACGCCGGCGCAAGGGATATTACTGATCACAAGAGCTTAGGCTTTGGCAGCGGTGATGACTCAAAGGATCAGTTCGAGATGATGAAGTCGAAGGTCGATGAGGAATTAAAGCGTACCTTCAGGCCTGAATTCCTGAACAGGATTGATGAGGTTGTCTACTTCAGAGCGCTTCAGAAGAGTGACATGACAAAGATCGTGACTCTGCTTATCAATGAGCTTTCTGCACGTATGAAGGAGAACACAGGAATATCATTAAAGGCCACCGGACAGGTCAAGAGCTGGATTGTCGAGAAGGCATACGATCCGAAATTCGGGGCGAGACCGCTCCGCAGGAAGATCGAGTCCGAGATCGAGGACGTGATAGCTGATGACATTATTTCTGGCAAAATAAAATCAGGTGATGTAGTGACTATTTCTGTAAAAAATGATAAACTATTATTCAGTAATACTGACAGTTCACTGAAAAAAGTAAAAGGAGAAAAAAATGGCACAAAAAGATCTGATCATCAGTGAAAAAGACGGAACACTTACCTTTGGAGACTACACTCTCGAAGAGAAGACTAAGGTTAAGGATTTCAAGTATAAGGGCGACCTGCTCTATGTAAAGAGCTATAAGACGACTACAAAGCTTGAAAAGAATGACCTTTTCGTCTATGAGTCCGAGCCGGGAACGAGAGTTTCTCACATGAAGTACACAGACAGCTCTCTGGAATTCCAGGTAGAAGGAACGGGTAATACTGATATTACGGTAGGTCTTTCACCTGAGAGCGAGTATCAGGTTTCCGCGGCAGGAGAGGATTATGGTGTCATGAAGACTAATCTCGGCGGAAAGATCACCTTAAGCATCGATCTTTCTGATGGAAAGCCGAAGCCGGTATCTATAAGAAAGGGCTGATATGGCAAAAAAAGAGACGAGTGTGTTTTTCTGCAGCAACTGCGGCTATGAATCACCGAGGTGGGTGGGACAGTGTCCCGCCTGCCACGAGTGGAACACTATGACCGAGGTTCATGCAGACAAAAATAAAAAGGTCTCTGTTCACGATATTTCCGAGGCGCGCCCTATGGCGCTCTCGGAAATTTCTGTTTCAGAGGAAAAGCGTACATCTACCCATATGTCGGAGCTGGACAGAGTCTTAGGCGGCGGTATCGTTCAGGGCTCGCTGGTGCTTATCGGCGGTGATCCTGGTATAGGTAAATCGACTCTGCTTTTACAGGTCATGAGGAACCTTTCAAAGGATCAGGTGGATGTGCTCTATGTATCCGGAGAGGAGTCGCTTCGGCAGATCCAGATGAGAGCCCAGAGGATCGGTGATTTTTCGGATTCCCTGAAGGTCCTCTCTGAGACTGACCTTGCCTTAATAGAGCAGGTAATCAAGTCATCAAAGCCCTCCGTTGTCGTGATCGACTCGATACAGACCATGTATTCAGAGGAGGCTTCAGGCATTGCCGGAAGCATCGCCCAGGTCCGCTATGCGACGGGCACCCTTATGCAGCTTGCAAAAAAAGAGAATATTACTATCTTTGTAGTGGGGCATGTGACCAAGGAAGGCACTGTGGCTGGTCCGAGGATCCTTGAGCATATGGTGGATACCGTTCTATACTTTGAGGGCGACAGACACGCTTCCTACAGGGTGCTTCGCGCCGTAAAGAACAGGTTTGGAAGTACAGACGAGATAGGCGTCTTTGAGATGAGGTCGAGTGGTCTTACAGAGGTGAAGAACCCATCGGAGTTCCTGCTTGAGGGACGCGCAGTAGGGAGCTCGGGCTCTGTAATCTCCTGCGCCATAGAGGGCAGCAGGCCTATTCTTCTCGAGATTCAGGCTCTTACTACGCACTCTAATTTCGGAATGCCGAGACGAACTGCTGTGGGAATGGATTACAACAGGGTAAATCTCCTTATGGCTGTCATAGAAAAACGAATGGGACTGATGATGGGAGACCAGGACGCCTATATAAACATCGCCGGCGGCATGAAGATAAACGAGCCGGCTCTTGACTTAGGCGTAGTGCTTGCTATCATCTCCAGCTATAAAAACAAGCCGCTGTCTGATTCGCTTATCGCGTTCGGTGAGGTTGGTCTGTCGGGAGAGGTCAGAGCTGTAAGCATGGCGCGTCAGAGAATAAATGAGGCGCTGAAGATGGGGATAAAGACTGTGGTGCTTCCGTATGCGAACCTGAAGGGCCTCGATGAGAAGCCTGAGGGGGTTGAGCTGATCGGGGTGAAGAGCATAAAAGAGGCCAGTGATAAGGTTGTGTGAAGAGCGAAAGTAAGCTGGCAGCCAGAATAGTATAAATTGTCTGAAATATACTAAAAAATGATACAATTTTACAACTTTGAACAATTTGAAAAATTCGCTTGACGCGGGCGGGGCATCGTGGTATTATACTACTCGCACCGCAAAAAACAGTTGGTTCTGGACAGAGCGGCGCAGATAGTTTTTTTCAAAAAAATGAA
>JBJELA010000118.1:0-2657 GCA_051878915.1 Candidatus Weimeria sp. | reverse complement strand
AGGAACTGTCTTCCTGTAAAAATACAGAGTATCAGCGACGTGATCACGGCGATCGCGGTCGGCGAGATCGTATGTGCGTAAAATACCTCAAGCAGCTCGATATCGCTAGTGATGACCGAGATCAGGTTGCCCTTTTCCTTTCCCTCGAGCTTAGCCGGGCACAGCTTCTGCAGAGCCGCGAAAACCCTGTTTCGGATCAGAGCAAGCAGACGGAACGCTATATAGTGGTTGCAGTACTGCTCACCGTAGTGCAGGAATCCCCTCGCCACGGCAATTATCAGAATGACAGCGGATATTCCGGCAATGCCGGCGCCTGTTGTGATCCTGCCGGTCGCCTGCGCTGCAAGGACAGTAAGGAAGATCGCGCAGAGGTAGCCGATGACTCCTAAGGCGATGCCGGTAAGCATTACGCCAGTCAGCGGTTTTACGAGAACTATCAGCTTTTTCATGATGGCAAAGGCAGACCGGCGTTTCTTTTCCTCCTCCGTCTCAGCGCTCCTTCTGGCATCCTGCCTCTTCATCTGAACGGCAGTCCGCGGCTGGTCGGATTTTGCTGTCCTGGTGTAGTCCTCGAGCTGCTTCTGCTCTGTAAACATCGAGGCGTAGATCCCGCCCTGCCTCATCAGCTCTTCATGGGTGCCCTCTTCCGCGACTCTGCCATGATCCAAGAGATAGATCCGGTCGCTTCCTTCAGCCTCCGCGAGCCGGTGTGTGATCATGATGACGGTCCTTTTTCCGGCAAGAGAGCGGATGACTTTCATGATGACCTCTTCAGATTCCCTGTCTATGCTTGAAGCCGCCTCATCAAAGATATAGACCGCGGAATCATGCAGCAGCGCTCTCGCAAAGCAGAGCCTCTGTCTCTGTCCGCCTGACAGGTCGGATCCCTGTTCAGCCACATGCATCGAGAGATCCTCCGCAAATTCAGGAAGGGCGACTTTCCGCAGCACCTCCTTCATCTGCTCGTCGCTCGCGTCAGGGTTTCC
The DNA here is from genome assembly GCA_051878915.1 of Candidatus Weimeria sp. Classification (GTDB taxonomy): domain Bacteria; phylum Bacillota; class Clostridia; order Lachnospirales; family Lachnospiraceae; genus Weimeria. The sequence goes on along the minus strand of JBJELA010000118.1, from coordinate 1,671 downwards.
CATCAGGAGGTTATCGCGGACACTACCTGAAAAGAGCATGCTGTCATGCGAAACAAGCGTTATGCAGCGCATCCTGCTCTCTGTCGAAAGCTCCTGAAGCGGCTTTCCTCCGATGCTTACCGTACCGGTGTAGGTGCGGTTTTTTCCGGTCAGGATTCCGGCCAGTGTAGATTTTCCGGAGCCTGAAACTCCGGCAATAGTCACAAATGCTCCGGAAGGGATTTTTACAGAAATGTCCTTCAGGATCTGGCGGTCCTTTTCATATGAAAAATTCACATGATCCACGACAATCCCTGTATCTGAAGGATCCATCTCCTCTCCTCCTGAAGGCGGCTCCGGCAGATCGAGAAATGCGAAGATGCGGTCGCTGGCCTTCATTCCGTTCATTCCGATGTGAAAATATGATCCGAGCAGTCTCATAGGAAGGAAGAACTCGGCTCCCAGGAAAAGTATCATGATCATTCCGGTCAGTGACACCGCTCCGGCCCTGTACTGGGCAAGCGCCGTGACGAAGCCTGCTGCGGTTCCGCCGTAAGCCACAATATCCATTATCGCCGTGCTGTTAAGCTGCATGCCCAGCACCTTCATCGTAACCCTGCGGAACTGCTCTGACTCATCCGCCATATCACGTGCCGCCTGCTTATCAGCCTGATAGATCTTCAGAGTGGTAAGGCCGTGGAGTTTTTCAAGAAAAGTATCCGCGAGTCCGTAATAGATCTTAAAATAATGATCGAGAAGCTTTCTCGCTACCTTCATGACCACCATAATAACTATCGGGATCAGCGGCACAGCTATAAGTAGGATGACAGCGCTCTTTACGGATACTCTAAGAAGCAGCAGGAAAAGCGTGACCGGCGCCAGCAGGGCATAGAAGAACTGCGGGAGATATTTTGAAAAATAGGTCTCGAGCTGCTCCACTCCGTCAGTCGTCATCGAAACAATTTCCGCTGACGAGACCTGCTCTCTGTATGACGGTCCGAGCTTTAAAAGTTTTCCGTATATCCTGTCACGAAGAATCCTCTTCACATCTGAGCTTGCGGCGTAGCCTGTGCGCACCTCCATCCGCGAACAGATATAACGCAGAAGCATCGTGCATCCGGCGAAAACCGTATCTCTTACCAGCATCTCAGATGTCAGCCCGCCCGAATACGCGCTCTGTATCACCTGCGCCAGAAGCCAGACGAACCCGATCTCGGCCCACAGTGAGATCCACTGCCAGATGATCTGGTAAACAATATATTTTCTCTGCCTGCCTAAAAGCCTGAGAAGTCTCTTTTTTATCATTATCCTATCTCCTGAAAAATACTGTTTTCCATTACTTCTCCAGCCATTCCTTCAGCACGGCCGCATTGCTGTGCTCAGCGTCCTTCGCGCCAAAGAGCAGTGTCACCGTGCCGTCGTAAGCCTCCAGTTTTCCGGCAAACTCCGCCGCCTTCGGATTTGCGTCAAGCTCTGCACGATAACGCTTACGAAACTCCTGATATTTTTCAGGATCGTGTCCGTACCATTTGCGGAGGTCATTAGACGGAGCGAGATCCTTCTCCCAGGCGTCGATCCTGGCGTCTACTTTTTTAAGTCCGCGCGCCCAGAGACGGTCGACAAAGACACGCTTACCATCTTCCTCTGACGGAGCGTCGTAAATCCTTTTGATCTGTACCTTCATTTGTCCTC
>JBJELA010000117.1:0-2661 GCA_051878915.1 Candidatus Weimeria sp. | reverse complement strand
CGGAGCAGGCGACTACGAACAGCTTCTATCTGTCTTTCATATTGAGTTTATTGCTTCCCCTGCTGTTCATCATCCTTGCAGTCGTGTCGCTCTTCCGGAAGAATTTCATAAGTGCCATAGCAATGGTTGTCATTTGTGCATTCTTTATCAGTCCTGCCATAGATCGTGGTCTGGACCTGCCATACCTGGAACATCCATGTACAAAGACACTTACGAATACCTCTCTGAAAACGACTGTCAGCTTTGATGCTGATAACCATTCTATCCACGGTTATGCTCTGGTAGGCTATGACGAAAACGGCAATAAACAGCAGATGCAGATAACTCTCAGTCAGTATGAAAACTACAGTTCCATAAGCGGATCTGCTGTCGTCTACTATCTGCCGCACACCGGAAAAGTGATGAGGATAGAGCCTATTGACTGACACGAACCTCCATGTCTCTAAAAGTTTGAGTTAACAAATCTCCAGTAAAATATTATAATATGCGCAGGAGGTTATTCTTTATGAAAAATTTCATCTATGACATACCAACGAAGGTTTTTTTCGGAAGGGATGAGGAGCTCCATGTAGGAGACAGGTTGAAGGAGTTCGGCGCCACAAAGGTACTCCTTCACTACGGCGGTCACTCTGCTGAGAAGAGCGGCCTGCTTGGAAAAGTAAGGGCTTCCATCACGGATGCCGGCATCCCGTTTGTAGAGCTTGGCGGAGTCAGGGCAAACCCGTCTATCGAGCTCGTAAGAAAAGGCATAAAGCTCTGTATTGACGAGGGAGTCGACTTTATCCTCGCGGTAGGCGGCGGTTCAGTTATGGACTCTTCAAAGGCCATTGCGCACGGCGCCGCAAACCCTGATGTCGACGAGTGGGATATACAGACCAAGAAGGTGCCTTTTACAAAATCTCTTAAGAAGGGCTGCATCCTTACTATCGCCGCTGCCGGTTCAGAGATGAGCGATTCCTGCGTTATCTCAAATGATGAGCTGCATCAGAAGAAAGGAATCAACTGCCCTCAGAACAGAATGCTCTTTGCCATCGAGGATCCGTGCCTGACCTTCACCGTACCTGCTTATCAGACAGCCTGCGGTGCAGTAGATATCACCATGCACACTCTTGAGAGGTTCTTTAATAAGGGAGATCACACTGAGCTGACTGACGCTCTTGCATGCGCGGTAATGCGTGAGAACAATAAAGCCGGAAAGATCTGCGTTACGGATCCGACCAACTACGACGCCAGAGCCACTATGATGTGGGCAAGCTCTATAGCTCACAATGATCTGACAGGCTTAGGCCGTGGCAAATTCCTGCAGCTCCATCAGTTTGAGCATGTAGTAAGCGCCGTTTATCCTGAGATTGCGCATGGCGCCGGTCTTGCGGCTCTCTGGCCAGCCTGGGCCCGCTACAACATGCCTTACAACAAAGACCGCTGGGCTCTCTTCGCAAAAGAAGTCTGGGGTGTAGATGGTGACGAGGCTCACCCTGAAGAAGCTGCCTCAAAGGCCATCGACATGCAGGAGGACTACTACCGCTCAATCGGAATGCCGGTAAGACTTACAGAGCTTTCTCCGAAGATCACAGAGGATGATGTCGTAAAATTTGCTGACATGGTATCAGAAAATGGAAACCGCGTTCTCGATGGTCCAAAGCCGCTTGACAGGAATGATATCCTTGCTATCTTTAAGAACGCGTACAGATAATTCAGATCTTTAAAAAATACGGAATACGCAAAAAAGAGACCATGACGGTCTCTTTTTTGTTACTTTAATTTATTCTCGTAAACTATGAATTTGTTCTCATGCAGGATCTTTATATACTGACCAAGTCTGTCATATAGAGGTTCTGCTTTTTCACCGAATTCATTTTTTACCATCTGTCCTATCTGATAGACAGTAGTCTTTCCGTCGAGCCTCTGCCAGACGAACGAGCCGAAGTCATCAAGCTCTATATCTGAAAAACGCGGACGCTTGAAGATCTTCTGGGCTATTTTCGCGTAAAAGCCCTTGTGCTCTACTTTTATCAGCACATGGCCGTTGTCGCCGACTCTCCATTCAAAGAGCCGGTTCGGACGGGGCATATAGTCTAACAGATTGTCTTTCTTATCAGACATGACTTATTTACCTTTTTTCATGGTCTGATGGAAAAGCGACCATGCCAGAAGCGCAAACAGGATCAGAGAACCAATGCTTCCGAGGCTGAATGAGCCGGAAACATCGACATTTATATTTGCGGCGGCAAGAGCTGCAAGAAGGATACCTACAAGTCCCTCGCCGGCGATAAGTCCTGAAGAATAGAGGATGCCGCGGTTATGAGCAGCCTTCTTATCCTCTTCGCTCATGCCCTTCTTCTTATCGACATAGAGACGGATCAGTCCGCCAACAACCATAGGAATCGAGATGTAGATCGGCAGGTAGAGTCCAACCGCGAACGGCATGACAGGAATACCCATTATCTCAACTACTACTCCGATAAATACTCCTGCAAAAATAAGAGCCCACGGAAGATTTCCGTTCATAACGCCCTCTACTACCATCTTCATAAGCTCTGCCTGAGGTGCCGGAAGATCCTTGCTTCCATATCCGAGACCATTGTTCAGGAGATAGAGGGTACCACCGATGGCAACTGATGAAGTGAGAACACCGATGATCTCACCGATCTGCTGCTTGTA
>JBJELA010000116.1:0-2670 GCA_051878915.1 Candidatus Weimeria sp. | reverse complement strand
CTTATAGTTGTTAACTGTATCATCCTCGGACGTGCAGAGAGCTACGCATCAAAGAATCCGGTTATCCCGTCTCTCTTCGATGGACTTGGCATGGGACTCGGATTTACAGCCTCACTTATCTTCATCGGAGCTGTCCGTGAGCTCTTAGGATCAGGAAGCATTTTCGGAGCACAGATCCTTCCTTTAGCCGACAAGGCTGCCGGAAAGGCTGGTTATACACCTGTTTCTATCTTCGTTCTTGCTCCTGGTGCTTTCTTCATACTTGCTCTTCTCGTTGTTATCATGAATATCGTAAGAGAGAAGCAGGCTGCAAAGGGCAAGCCGTTAGCTCCGATCCAGAATTCATGTCTCTGCAATGACGAGGACAGTCTCGAGGAATCAATGAAATCAGATAACCCTAACGTAGCTGAGGCTGTTTCAAACCTCAAGGCTAAGCAGAAGGAGGCGAGTGATAAATGACAAATCTGGCACTTATTTTTATCGGTGCGTTCATCGTTAACAACGTACTCTTAAGTCAGTTCCTTGGACTGTGTTCATTCCTTGGAGTTTCAAAAAAGACTTCGACAGCAGTAGGAATGGGTGGTGCCGTTACCTTCGTCATCACGATCGCTTCTATTGTTGCCGGACTGCTCTATAAGTACATCCTTATCCCTACCGGATTTGAGTATCTCGATACCATCGTTTTCATCCTTGTTATCGCAGCTCTGGTTCAGGTAGTTGAGATGTTCCTTAAGAAAAACGTACCTACTCTTTACAGAGCCTTAGGTGTTTACCTTCCTCTTATCACAACAAACTGCGCGGTTCTTGGTGTTGCATTAAAGAATGTTACAAATAACTACACCATCCTCGAGGGCGTTGTATATGGTATTGGTACTGGCCTCGGTTATTTCCTGGCTATCGTTATTCTTGCCGGTATCCGTGAAAAGTATAAGTATAATGATTATCCGAAGTACTTCAAGGGAACCGCGATGACACTTATCACCGCCGGCCTTATGTCGATTGCTTTCTTCGGATTCTCTGGTATGATCTAAGGAGGAGTAAAACGTATGGCTTACGGAATTATTGTTGCAACCATAATAGTCGGCGTTGTCGGCTGTATTATTGGTTTTCTTCTCTGTGTTGCTTCTGAGAAGTTCAAGGTTGAGGTAGATCCGCGTGAGGAGCAGGTCCTTGGCGTTCTGCCTGGTAACAACTGTGGTGGCTGCGGTTACCCTGGCTGCCCTGGCTGCGCGCACGCTATCGTAACCGGCGAGGCTCCGGTCAATCAGTGCCCTGTCGGTGGAGCTCCTGTTGCCGCCAAAGTCGGCGCTATCATGGGAGTAGATGCCGGTGAGCAGGTTCGTATGGTTGCTCATGTCAGATGTATCGGTGACTGTGATCAGGCCGGCACCAAGTACAATTACAATGGTGTAGACAGCTGTTCAGCTATGGCGTTTGTACCTGGCGGCGGACCAAAGGACTGTAAGTATGGATGCATGGGCTTTGGTGACTGTGTAAAAGCATGTCAGTTCGACGCTATCCATATCGTAAATGGAATCGCTTTAGTAGATAAGGAAGCCTGCAAGGCCTGCGGCAAGTGCGTAGAGGCCTGCCCACGTGACATCATAGAGCTGATCCCTTATGAGGCATCAGAGGTTGTTGACTGCCGCAATAAGGATAAGGGCAAGGACGTTATGGCTGTCTGCAAGACCGGCTGTATCGCCTGCCATCTCTGCGAGAAGACATGTCAGCATGATGCGGTTCACGTAGTAGACAACATCGCATATATCGATCAGGACAAGTGTGTAGGCTGCGGCGACTGTGCTGCAAAGTGCCCTAAGAAGGTTATCACTGTTCTTAAAAAGTCCTCTGAAGCAAAGACCGCCTGAATTCGAATTTAATTAACCAAGGTTGAGCTGTCGCAATGATTGTTCGCGCATCGTTGCGGCAGCTTATTTTTTCTGAAAAAATAAACGTGAAAAAGAAGGATATACTTAATGTCTGAATCAAAAAAGAGAGAACGGTTCGGTTCACGAATTGGATTTATTCTTGTATCTGCCGGCTGTGCCATTGGTATTGGAAATGTATGGAAATTCCCGTATCTGTGTGGTCAGTATGGAGGCGCGGCTTTTATTCTTATCTATCTGGTTTTCCTGATGATCCTCGGAATCCCTGTAATGGTCTGTGAGTTTGCTATGGGTAGAAGAGCACAGCACAGTGCAGCGCTCGCTTATGAGACTCTTGAACCGGAGGGAACCCGCTGGCACCATCTGAAATGGATAAGCATCATCGGAAACTTCATGCTGATGATGTACTATACAACTGTCTGCGGATGGATGTTTGACTATTTCGTCAGACAGCTTTCAGGTGAGTTTGTCGGAGCGTCATCTGAGCAGATTACAAACGGCTTTAATGAAATGCTTTCAAATCCTGTTGAGATGTCCTTCTGCACTATTCTGGTATGTATCATCGGATTTCTGATCTGCTTCTTTGGTGTTCAGAATGGGGTAGAGCGTATCACCAAGTGGATGATGACAGCTCTTCTTATCCTTATGGTAATCCTGGCTGTTCACTCTGTATTCCTCGATGGGGCAGGCGCAGGCATCAGATTCTACCTGGTTCCTGATTTCAGTGATATGGCAGCAAAAGGCATTGGCAATGTCGTCTATGCCGCGATGAGTCAGGCTTTCT
>JBJELA010000115.1:0-2674 GCA_051878915.1 Candidatus Weimeria sp. | reverse complement strand
CTTCCTCCTGTCATCTTATTTAGCCTAATTATATCTTAAAATAAGGCTATAGTATAGTAGGCTATTTTGCTTATTTTTTAAGCGCAACCACTATATATTGTGATTGCGCTTTATCAAAACACTATATATTGCGTACTATCAATGCTACCGTCTCAACGTGCGACGAGCTCCGCCGCTCGATGTCCACCACCCAGCCTGAGGCTGTAACTCGGGACCAGACCTGTAGTCCGGAGCTGCAACAGAAAATCAGCCGGGTGGAAAATTACTCACACTTGATGTTTATATAGTGCCTCCTCGTACGCGGAAACATGTCAACGGACTTTCAGTGTAAAAACAGCCAGTTCTCCGTAGGCGGGAAAAGGTCGAAAGGATAATTCCTACCTTATCTATATATGCTTCACTTTCCGGTGCACACGCCCCTGCCGCCTCAAGATTTCGGTACGAGGGAACAAGTCAAAATGCTGACGTCTCGACCCTGGCAACGGACTTATTATATCGATGTGTTTGGCCAAGAAACACCCTGATCCCGCACACGGATCTATTAAGACGTCAAATTTGATACCATACCTCTTCATTGCCTCGCACAGGATAATGCCTCTGAAAGGCTTGAAATAGCGGCCTTCCAGCTCTTCATATCCGCTGTCAGAGGCTCTGTGATTTGCGAAAAGAGGGCATGCTCCGCTCCGAACTATAGTTGATCTGTTCACAGTGCACACCCTCCTTTCTCTAATCGTTAAAATGTGTGGGAAACGTTAAAAGGTATGGGGAATCGTTGAAAAGTGTCATTTTCTATAGATATTGTTTCTATGATATTCCAGAAACTCACGATGCCCTTCTGCGATTTTCTTTAGTTTCATCTCATCTGTGATGCCCAGAATTTTCTTATCCGCTCTTGAAAGCTGAGGTGAGATTACTATGCTTCCATCATTTCTAAAAGTAATATACCCGGCATCAAAGAGAGCATCCAGATTCGGTGTCAATAGCAATCCGTTGTACTTACTGATGCTTTCTTTGTTTGTCGTGCAATCCCGCCAAGGCTTGATGTGAGATGCAATCAACAAATCTGTCTTTTCACATCCAGTTACTGCACATTGTCCATTCCAATAGTCGATCAGCCTCATCCTGAATTCAGTCTGATTCACTCTGGTCTTAACCAAAGCTAAGTGTTCTTTCTTTGACCCGGAATCATTACTATCCGAATCTTTGTCTGTGGGGTCTTCTTCAAAAATAAATTTTCTTACTTCTTTATATCTCGAAATAACCCACACAAAAGAATGTGCATCCAGCGCACTTATATGATCTTCACACGATGAATAAAATGTAGCCAGCTGTTTCAACGCGTTGCAAAATCCACTGTAATTTTCATATGTGCAGGAAGAGAAAAATTTAGTTTCCATTCCCAGAAGCCCGAATCCATCTTTAAAAAGCTTGGGCTTGCATGGAAAATAATTATCCGGATCCTTCAAGTAAAAAAGATAAGAAATAATGTCATATCTTCTTCCAAAAAAGGATGCCATTTTTTCCAACGAATCTTCTTCACTGCTTTTATCACAATAGAAATCGTATAAAATCAATGCACCTTCAACGGGATTTGTTTTCATCATATCGCTGAACAATGTTTTTTGCTGATGATAGACAAAATTATTTTCCTGTAGGTTCATGGCTCTGATTGCCAGCGCTGCCGACTCTCCCGAATTTATTCTCTTTTTATTCCAGCTTTTTATATTCAGGAGATCGGTTGCCTTTACATATACCGCGGGCTTATAGCCTTCATTCTTCATGTCTGAAAGGTATCCGCTTGTAAACGATACTTTTTTATTCTCCTGTCCAGGCTGGGACATCACAAATTCATGGAAGCGTTCAATAATTTGCTTGAGCCTTTCTGTGTCATAGATATACTTGTAAACCATTCTATTCTTCTCCAGTATTACCGAAGTGCTCTTTTACCTTCTGGTGAATCGATTTATCGCTAAGCATGTAGGCAGCGGGGAAAACTGCCATAACACTTTTTACATATTTTTCTTACGGCTTGCCTTCTTCTTACGTCCTACGTTACCTTCTGGCACGACAGAAAGGAATTGTTCGCGGGAAATAATATGTTTTGAATAAAATGTCGAAGCGATCTTTCTTTTGGCCCTACTTTCTATCTGACGTATCCTTTCTCTTGTTACTGACATTTCCTGCCCGACTTCCTCAAGAGTATGTTCAACGTTATCAAGTAAGCCATACCGCCTCTCAATAACAGTGCGTTCACGGTCAGTAAGGACATTTAATGCAATCCCCGTCAATTCCTCAGATTGAATTTTTGTAAGTATATTCTCTTCCAGATTTTCATCTGAAATAAATGCATTATCATCGCTTTGCTCCTGAAGTTTTTCTATACTTTCAGGAGTTAGCAAAATATATAAGAACGGTGTTATCCACTCCTCTGGACAATCCGTATATTTCACTAGAAGATCGGAAAGCTTATTCCCCGATAGACTGTTAATATCAATCGGGCCTATACGATTCTTTATCTGGTTAAGTATTTGACTAATCGTTTCATATATGTGAAATGGAATATGACATGCCTGATGCAGATATGGAAGTTCACGATGCATCACCTGACTTATCCACATTGACGCATATGATGGAAAAAGTCCTTCAACACCATCATTATGCTTCCATATTGCTG
>JBJELA010000114.1:0-13291 GCA_051878915.1 Candidatus Weimeria sp. | reverse complement strand
GCAGAGCACCTGACTCTTAATCAGGGTGTCCAGGGTTCGAACCCCTGATCGCGCAGCAGAAGGTCCTTGTTACGCGAACTGGTCGCGGAACATGGACTTTTTTTATGCACAGTTTGAAATTCTTTTCTGAAAATCTTTTACTAGACAGAAACCAATTTTTCAAATAAGGATATAGAGAAAATTCATTTATAAAACATTAGTAATGAACTAGAACAGCTGGAAACAGATCATCGTAAAATAAGTAATGAACTAGAACAGTCGGAATATTAATCACCGGAATACAAGAAATGAACCAGAAAAACCGGAAGTTACTATTCACGGCACCTCCCCAATCAGACCGCAGACCAACCGCGCTTACGCGCGTTTGCCGCATCTTCGATGCTAATAGTCTGCGGTTGTTGGGGAGGTTCCTGCTTCACAGGAACGCTTCTGTGGGTGTTCAACCGTCCGCACAAGTGCGTCCGTCGTGAACCCCCACAGAAGCGTGCCGTGAATAGTAACAACCAGATTACAAATCAGGAGGAAAGACGCAGGTATGAGACTCAGAAATATCCCCGGATCGAAGGAAGCAGTAGCCGAGAGTATTTTTACAATAGATGAACCGGAGCAGTACAGAGGCAGGTTCAGTGATACGTTTTTCAGCGGTAAGCCAGTGAGGATAGAGATCGGGATGGGAAAGGGCCGTTTTATCAAGGAGATGGCGCTGACACACCCGGAGATTGGATATATAGGCATTGAGATGTATTCATCTGTTCTTATCCGCGGAATACAGAAGCTTGAGGAGATGGAGGAGCCGCCTGCGAACCTGAAGCTGCTGTGCATGGATGCGAGAGAGCTTACAAATGTGTTTGGAGAAAAGGAGATAGACAGGATTTACCTGAATTTTTCCGATCCGTGGCCAAGGAACCGGCACGCGAAGAGGCGGCTTACGCACCAGAGGTTTCTGGACCTGTACCATGTGGTCCTGAAGGATGGCGGGCAGATAGAGTTTAAGACTGATAACAAGGACCTCTTTGATTTTTCGCTGGAATCGATCGAGGAGACACCGGGGTGGAGGATTGTCGCTGTTACCAGGGACCTGCATAATGATCCGGTAATGAACGAGGGCAATATCATGACTGAGTATGAAGAAAGGTTTTCAGCGAAGGGAAATCCGATATACAAGGTTATCTTTGAAAAGACTGAAAAATAATCGTATAAGGGATGCCGCAAATAAGATTCTGATTGAAAAATGATCCGGTATGCATTATTATATTTAAGAAGTTTTTATATATTGAATCGGAGATTTTATGCGTTTTACATTTAAAAAAATAATCGCGGCCGCCGTAATGGCCGCAGCTGTTTTTAGCAACTGCGTAAGCGCGCCGCTTACAGTTATGGCTTCATCAGCCTCCTCGAGCTCTTCCGACCAGACATCGGAGAGTATTTCGTGGCCGAAGGGGCCTTCAGTCGGTTCGAAATCCGCGGTACTTATGGATGTGGACAGCGGTACTATACTCTACAGCAAAAAGCCGAATGTGCAGCATTACCCTGCCAGCATCACAAAGGTCATGACAGCCCTCTTGGCTCTTGAGAACAGCTCGCTGGATGACACAGTGACCTATTCTAAGGAGGCCGTAGCGCAGAGCTACGGCGGAACCTCGAGCATTTCCCGAGATGTGGGGGAGAAGATGACCATGGAGGAGTCTCTCTATGGTATGATGCTTGAGTCAGCAAACGAGTGCGCCTGGGCGATCGCCGAGCATGTCGGCGGGACTGAGAAGAATTTTGTCAAAATGATGAATGAGAAGGCGAAGGAGCTCGGCTGCACGAACACCCACTTTGACAACCCGAACGGTCTTCCGGACAAGAAGCATGTGACTACAGCACTCGATATGGCAAAAATCGCCCGTGCCGCGTATCAGAATCCGGTCTTCGCGAAGATCGTCGGCACGAAGACATATGTGATCCCGCCTACGAACAAGCACAAGGAGAGTACATATCTGAATAATCACCACTGCATGCTGAACTACTACCACACCTCCAGATATCTGTATGATTACTGCGTAGGAGGAAAGACAGGCTATACAGTGGCTGCGAAGTCAACTCTTGTGACCTACGCGAAAAAAGACGGTAAGACTCTGGTCTGCGTCGTGATGTGTGCTCAGAGTCCGGATCACTGGAATGATACGAGAAAGCTCTTCGAGTGGGGCTTTAAAAACTTCAAGTCAGTAAAGGTTTCAGAGGTAACGAACCTCTCGCAGCAGGCTGACAAGCTGGGCTCCACGAACTACGGCATCGATTCCTCGCTGATCTCGGTAGACGATTCCTCGACACTGATGATCCCGAAGAATGCAGATGAGTCAGACATAACCATGTCGCTTTCGAAGTCCACTTCATCAGATTCAAGTGTGATCGGACAGATGAATTTCAAGTACGGCAGTAAAAGTGTCGGGTCCTGTCAGCTTTTAGCTGATTCTTCGGAAGAGACTACCTATCCATTTCACAATCTGTCAGCTGATGAGGGAGGCAGCAAGGCCTCATTCATCCAGATCAATTTAGTCCTGATCATTGTGGTCACAGCAGCCGCCCTGGCGGCAGCGATAGTGATCTTTCTGTTACTGCGCAACCTCTTCTGGTCGGTCTCAAAGCACAAGCGCGACCGTAATTCCGAGAAGAAGGGCCGGATCTCATATAAGAAGATCCGCAATAACGGACGCCACTGAGCGGAAAGAACTGATAAGCCTGCACAAACGATAGGTTTGTGCGGGCTTTTTTTTGTTTATGTCAATAACTATCAACAAATTATCCACAAAATGTGGATAACCAATCTATATCTAGTATTTCGTTTTATATATATTCTGTATATATTGTTTATTTTAGATTATTGAATGAAAATTGTAAAAATGATCGGGGAGTTGCCTGTGAATAGAGATGAGAAAGAAAGTAATTCCGGCCATAACTGGCAGAGACTGCTTTTTTATGGAAAAATTTATTTCACTATGGTATAATTCAGCCAAACGGTGGAAGAGAAATCGGCAGATTTTAAAAAAAGGCGGATTCTATGAAGACAGACATACCGATGTACAGGGATGAAAAAAGGACCTACGACCTCGAGAGGATAGAAGCTCTGATCGAGGAGAACGGCGGGATTGCGAAGACCAGGGAGATTACGGATTTAGGAGTCGACTACCGCAGACTGCAGCAGTTTGTAGCAGACGGTGAACTGACGAAGATCAAGAACGGCTGTTATTCCTGCAAAAAAGGAAAGATCTCCGAGGAACGGCTTATCTATGCACTTTTTCACGAAGATGGGGTGCTTACCATGGAGAGCGCCCTATACTATCACGGCTATCTGAAGCAGAGACCGTTCGGCTGGGCGATAGCTATCGACAAAAACGCCAGTAAGTCGAGATTTAATCTCGATTACCCGGTGGTCACACCTTACTACACAAAGTCGGAGGTTCTCGAGCTTGGAGTCGAGACACTTGAAAAGCCAGGCTTTGAGATGAAGATTTACGACAGAGACCGTCTTATCTGTGATGTGCTCAAATACCAGGAGAAGCTTTCCAAGGCGGAGTTCCAGGAAGGCGTCTTTAACTATATCCGCGATGAAAAGAAGAATATAGAGCATCTGATGTATTATGCCGAGGAACGTGCGGTAAAGAAGAAGGTCCAGACTATGATAGGAGTGTGGCTCTGATGATGACGCGCTCTGACCTGAAAAAATACTCGCAGGAGCATCACATACCTTTTGCCCAGGCATTAGGCTGGTACGTCGCGGGACTTGTGCTGTATTTTACAGAGAAAACGGGCTTTAACCGGAACCTGATAGTAAAATCACCTGACTCAATTGATCCGGATTATGATGTGCATATTCTTGAGGAAGGCATCAGATTCTACTATATCGAGGATGAAGGCGTAGACAGGAAGGCGGGATTTGTGCCGGGAAGCGCATATTCCAGGGATTTCACGGCGAAGCTTCTTTTACAGATACAAAAGGAAGCGGTAAAGGAAAACTGCCCGCTTATTATAAAAATCGGCACAGGAAACAGAGTCGAGTTTTCCTACGATGGGATGTATGTGCCGCTGGAGGTAAAAACAGAGCCGGTACCTGATTCTGTCAGAGAAAAGCAGACTGACGAGGAGAAATTCGAACCGGAGGAAACAGAATACGGATTCTTTGATCCTGAGATTCAGTCGATAAGCGTAAGAGTCCTGCCGGGAGAGTACAAGGCAGCAGGCTATATCTGTGAGATAATGGAGAAGCTGGAGCTGATAAACGATATGGATGTCTACCTGTATCTGTACAGGCTCATCAGCGAAAAAAAGTTTGCGGCGAGAGACGTCTGCAATGCCATAGAAGCACAGAGCAAAAAGCAGCTGGACTGGCACAGCTTTGAGATATTCAGGGGTTATCAGAAGAATACCTATATGAAAAAGAAGTGGAAGGTTATTCTCAGACGGCATAGGATAAAGGAACCTGGCTGGCAGGAGACTATGGAGCTTTTAGTCAGGTTTATAGAACCACTCTGGGCAGCGCTTACAAAGGGTGAACTGTTCTTTGGAGACTGGATGCCAGAGCTTGGGAGGTATCTGGAGTAATGGAGTTATTGGAAAAACTGAAGCAATTGAAACAGGACGATCCGTATCCGATGCATATGCCCGGACATAAGCGGATCAGACTGGACTTTCCGGGTGTCTATGATATAGACATAACTGAGACAGAAGGATATGATAATCTTCACAGACCGGAAGGCATCATAAAGCAGCTTGAAGAGGAAACCGCCGAGCTCTATGGAGCGGACGAGGCATATCTGTCAGTAGGCGGCTCTACGGATATGATACTTACGGCTGTTTTTGCCGCGACGAAACAGGGCGATAAGGTACTTATAGCCAGAAACAGCCATAAAAGCGTATATCACGCGGCGATTTTAAGAGATCTGGATGTCACCTGTGTCTATCCGGAGATCCTCGATTTCGGAATTCCGGGAGAGATAAAACCGGAGCAGATAAGTGAAATACTTTCATCTGAAAAAGACATTAAGGCATGCGTTATCACGTCACCTACCTACGAGGGAGTAATCTCTGATATTGAAAAAATATCCGATATCTGCCACAGTCACGGAATACCGCTGATAGTAGACGCGGCTCATGGCGCGCACTTAGGATTCGGGGATTTTCCAAAGAATCCTGTAAGTCTGGGCGCGGACGCGGTTATCGTAAGTCTTCACAAGACTCTGCCGTCCCTTACACAGACTGCCTGTCTTCTCAGGAATAAAAACAGCCTTATCAGTGCCTGGCTTATCAGAAAATACTTCGACTATTTCGAGACGAGCTCACCATCATACGTGCTGATGGCAGGAATCGACCGGTGCGTTTCATTTTTAAAGGAAAAAGGAAACGCGGCCTTCGGGGATTACTGCATAAGGCTTGAGATACTCAGGCGTGAGATTGAAAAAATACCGCAGATAACGCTGTTTAAACCTGATACCTTTGACTATGATCCGTCAAAGATCGTACTGCACCTGAAGGGAAAAAGCGGCCCGGAACTTGCAGACATTCTAAGACGTGGTAAAATAGAACCTGAAATGGCTTCACTTGATTACTGTCTCGCGATGACTTCAGTAATGGATACGACTGAGGGCTTTGAGCGGTTTCTTAAGATTTTAAAGAAAAGTGAGCCGGGAGAAGAAGAGAGCAAGCCGGCAGGCCTCTATTCGATAGTGCCGGAAAAAAAGTACAATATCGGGATATCGGAGCGGTCGCGTATATTTTTTAAAGAAAAAAATAAAGCTGCCGGAGAGGTCAGCGCCGGGATAGTTACTGTTTATCCGCCTGGAATACCTGTCATAGTTCCGGGTGAGATATTTACTGAACAGGTGATGAAGAGCCTTGACGCTGCGGAGGCCTCAGGGCTTACTATAGATGGAGACTCCGACGGAAAATTTGCTTTGATAAAGGAATGATGATGGGGAAATTATACGTAATCGTGGGGAAGAGCGCCTCAGGAAAGGATACCCTGGAAAAAAAGCTGATAGAGGATAAAAGTCTGGGGCTGCACCACATAGTTCCCTATACGACGAGACCGATCCGGGAGGGAGAAAAGGACGGAGTCGATTATCATTTCTGCACAATCAGTCAGTTCCGTGATATGGCCGTGGCAAAGAAGATCATCGAATATCGCACCTACAAGACGGTTCTTGGCGACTGGACTTACTTCACAGCTGATGATGGCCAGATAGACCTGGACAGGTATTCGAGCATCATAGTCGGAACGCTGGAGTCTCTTGAGTGTTTTACGAAATATTTTGGCAGTGAAAGAGTAGTACCGATATATATAGAGGTAGAGGATGGCGAGAGACTGCAGAGAGCGCTAAACCGTGAAAGGCAGGAAAAGAACCCTAAGTACAGCGAGCTGTGCCGCAGATTTTTAGCTGATCAGGAAGACTTTTCGGAGAAAAATCTTTATAATGCGGGGGTAGTCCACCGTTTTGAAAATACTGATACGGACAGGACTGCAGAGCAGATAGCTGATTTTATAAAAGGTGACATGAATGGACATTAAAGTAAATTCCGTAAATCAGACTCAGCAACAGACTGAGACACAGGAAAGCAAAAAAACTGACAGCGACTTTAAATTCACCCTGTCATCTAAGATCGAGGACGCGGAGCTTAAGGAAAAGCTCGATGGTCTTATGGGCCAGATCGATGAGCAGGGAAAAAAGCTGGCTGACCATATGGATATCCGCGACATGAAAAAATATCGCGGACTCGTAAAGAGCTTTATTAATGAGGTCGTAAACCGTTCCCACTCATTTGAAAGAGAGAATTTTCTCGACAGGAGAGGACGCCACAGAGTCTATGGCATGGTAAAGCTTGTCGACAAGAACCTCGATGACCTCGCACAGGAACTGGTTTCTGAGGAAAAGGATCATCTTTCGATACTCGGAAGGGTAGATGAGATCCGGGGCCTTCTTCTGGATATTGCCGCATGAGGATTGATGAGATAGCCGGTCAGGAAAGGGCATTGACACATTTAAAAAATGCCCTGATAAAAAATCAGATAGCACAGGCCTATATGCTTATCGGTGAGTCCGGGATGGGCAAAAGGACTATCGCCACAGCATTTGCGGAGTCTGTTCTCTGTGAGGAGAGGAAAACGGGCGAATACGAGCACTGTGGGAAATGCCGCAGCTGTCACCAGGTGGAGACAGGTAACCATCCGGACTGCATTTTTGTAACGCACGAGAAGCCGGATCTGATAACTGTTGATGAAATAAGGGAGCAGCTGGTTTCGGATGTGGAGATCAAGCCATATCAGGGAAGCAGAAAGCTCTATATCGTTCCTGACGCTGAAAAAATGAACGAACAGGCGCAGAACGCCCTGCTTAAAACACTTGAGGATCCACCGGAGTACGCGGTTATCATTCTTCTTGTGGCAAACGCGGATATGATGCTTCAGACTATCCTTTCGAGAAGCATTAAGCTGCCGCTTACTCCTCTGCCTGATCAGGTTATAGAGGATAAGCTTGTAAAAAACTTCGCTCAGCCGAAGTACAGGGCTTCATCCATAGTAAAGTTCGCCAGGGGAAATCTTGGTCGGGCTATTGAGATGTCAGAGAATGACGAGTTCATAGAGGATAAGAGCCTGGCTTCTGAAATCATGAAAAAGGTCGTACGTACTGAGAGCTACCAGTGGAGTGACTGGATAGATACCCTGACAAAGGATAAGTCGAGGATCCCATTTTTCCTCGGGCTTTTTATGGATTATTACAGGGACATACTAATGTTTAAGTCCGGAGCCGGACGTGAGCAGCTGATGTTTGCTGATGAGGGAGACGCGATAGCGGAGGAAGCGGATGAGTATGATTTTGAAGGGTTGAAAAACTGTATAGAGGCGATTGAGGATGCCAGGGCCAAAATCCGCTCGAACGTCAAGCCATCGCTTACGCTCGAGAATCTCTTTATCACATTCAGCCGTAATTACTCAGAATAGAAAGGCTTATTTTATGGCAAGAGTTACAGCAATAAAGCTGCGTATAGCTGGATATAATGAATACTATGACGCAGAGGATTACGATTTAAGTATTGGGGACAGCGTTCTTGTCGAGACTGACCGTGGACTTGAGGTCGGAGAGGTAACGCTTCCGGTGATGGAGCTGGATGATGAAAAACTGACGACACCATTAAAGCATATAGAGCGTCCATGTACAAAGGAAGACCTGGAGCAGCAGAAGGAAAACAGAGCAAGGGAGACTGAAGCCTTTGAAATCTGCCGCCAGAAGATATCTGAGCATGGTCTTGAGATGAAGCTCATCAGGGCTGACTATACCTTTGACAGGAGAAAGCTTACATTTTTCTTTTCTGCTGAAGGAAGAGTCGACTTCCGTTCGCTTGTAAAGGATCTCGCGTCGGAGTTCAGGACCAGGATCGAGCTGCGTCAGATAGGTGTGCGTGATGAGACCAGGATTCTGGGCGGACTCGGAGTCTGCGGAAGGCCACTCTGCTGCGCTACATATCTTCACGATTTTAATCCTGTTTCTATCAAAATGGCAAAGGAACAGAACCTCTCACTTAATCCTACGAAGATTTCAGGTCTTTGCGGCAGGCTTATGTGCTGCCTCAAGAATGAGGAGGAGACCTACGAATATCTGAACAAGTCGATGCCTCGCCGGGGTGACGCGGCTATTACGCCTGACGGTGAAGAGGGCTCGGTTTACAATGTCAATATCCTGCGCCAGCGGGTAGCGGTTATTTTTGAAAAAAATGATACCCGCGAGGTCAGGGAGTACGACGCTGATGAGCTGGATTTCGCACCTAAGGGTTCGAGACAGCTGGTGCCGAAGCCTAAGAAGGAGACCTCAGAGGAGGCAGGCCCGATAGTCAAGGATAAATACCAGGCCGCGGTTCAGGCAGCCATCGAGAGAAACACTGAGGAAAAGGCTGAGAGGGAGGAACGCGAAAAACAGCGCAGGGAGCAGCATACAAAGGACAGAAAAAATAATAACAGGAACGGCCGTAACAGCGGTAAAAAAGGCGGCGGAAAACAGAGTGACGGAAACCGTCAGAAGAAGAACGACGATTTCCGACGCAGAGGCAATGCTTCGAGCGACGAGCAGTGGAACGAGTACAATGGCAGAAGCAATAACCGCCGGAATAATTTCAAAAAGAAAAATAACGGAGGAAAAAACCGCCAGAAGAATGAAAACCGTGATAAGAAGATATCAAACGGCGGCTATTCAAGCTTCGCGCGCGACAAAAAGGACAATAACAAAAATGGAGATTCTGCGGAATGAAGACCTGCTCCATGTTAAAGCCTGGCGAGAGGATTGATGATCTCCAGAAAAACGGGCGGGTAATCATCCAGAACCCCGCCCGTTTCTGTTTCGGGATAGACGCTGTCCTGCTATCCGGCTTCGCCCGGGTAAAACCGGGTGAGACTGTAATAGACCTGGGAAGCGGAAACGGGATCCTGCCTATTCTTCTCGAGGCTAAAAACCCGGGGAAAAGCTTTACCGGACTGGAAATACAGCCTGAGAACGTAGATATGGCACGCCGCAGCGCTGAGATAAACGGCACATCAAACGTCACCTTCGTCGAGGGAGACATAAAGCGGGCCGAAGAGATCTTTGGAAGAAATTCAACAGATGTTGTTGTTTCAAATCCGCCGTATATGAAGGCCGGAAGCGGTATTACGAACACGGCTGACGCCAAAATGATCGCGCGTCACGAGGTTCTTGTAAGCCTTGAAGAGCTGGTGGCGCAGACTGCTTCCCTCCTTAAGGACGGTGGCAGATGTTACTATGTGCACAGGCCATTCCGTCTGGTCGATATTTTTTCAGAGATGAGAAAATACAGGGTAGAGCCAAAGAGACTCCGTCTGGTCTACCCGCAGCTGGACAGGGAGCCGGTGCTGGCGCTGATTGAGGGCAGAAAGTACGGCGGGATCGAGCTTAAGGTGGAAAAACCATTGATACTATATGACAATGATGGCGCCTATACTAATGAAATGAGGGAAAACTATGGATTCTGAGGGAGCGCTGTATCTGGTAGCCACGCCTATCGGAAATCTCGAGGACATGACCTTTCGCGCGGTTCGTGTCCTTAAAGAAGCGGACCTTATCGCAGCAGAGGATACGAGGACTTCAGGAATTCTGTTAAAACATTTTGAAATACATACGCCGGTAACGAGCTACCACGAATTCAATAAAATCGAAAAAGCCGACTACCTGGTTTCAGAAATGCTCTCCGGAAAGACTGTTGCGTGCATCACTGATGCCGGTACTCCTGGGATTTCGGATCCCGGAGAAGAGCTTGTGAAAAAATGCTATGAGGCCGGAATAGATGTATTTTCAGTACCGGGGCCTGCCGCCTGCATCGCAGCGGTGACGAGTTCGGGATTATCCTGCAGGAGATTCGCTTTTGAAGCCTTTCTGCCGAAGGACAAAAAAGAGCACGAGCGTGTACTTTCTGAATTAAAAAATGAAACCCGTACCATGATCATCTACGAGGCGCCGCATCATCTGAAGAAGACGCTTTCAGAGCTGAGCGGCGTATTCGGAGCTGACAGAAGGCTTACGCTCTGCCGCGAGCTTACAAAAAAGTTTGAGGAAAAAATCCAGACGACCTTTGGCGATGCCGTTGATTTTTACAGGGAAAATGAGCCGCGCGGAGAATACGTGCTCGTGATCGAAGGCAGATCAAGGCAGGAAGTTTTAGAGGATAAGCAGCAGGCTTTTTCCGGGATGAGCCTTGAAGAGCATATGAAGATATATACAGACCAGGGTATGTCTGAAAAAGACGCGATGAAGGCTGTAGCAAGGGACAGAGGTGTTTCAAAGCGGGACATATACAGCCAGTTAAAGCAGAAGTGAAGGATAGCCGGCGGGTGTTCAACCGTCCGCACAAGTGCGTCCGTCGTGAACACCCACAGAAGCATGCCGTGAATAGTAACATTTAGAGAGACAGATTTTGCTTTTTTGATAAGGAGGCAGAAAATGGACGAAGAAAAGATTGCGAAGCTTCAGGAAATGGTTGATGATTCCAGAAAAATAGTATTTTTTGGAGGAGCTGGAGTATCGACTGAGAGCGGAGTGCCGGATTTCAGGAGCACGAACGGATTGTATCATCAGCACTATAAGTATCCGCCTGAGACGATCTTAAGCCATACCTTCTACGAGAGGAACAGAGAGGAATTCTTCAGGTTTTACTATGATAAGATCCTAGTAGAGGGAGTCCAGCCAAATAAGGCTCATCTGAAGCTGGCTGAAATGGAGAAGGCAGGAAAGCTGACCGCTGTTGTAACCCAGAACATCGACGGACTTCACCAGAAGGCAGGAAGCAGAAAAGTCTATGAGCTGCACGGCAGCACCTTAAGAAATTACTGTGAAAAATGCGGGCAGTTTTTTGACCTCGACTATATGCTCGACCAGAAAAAGAAGGGCTGTCTCGATCCGAGATGCGACAAGTGCGGCGGAAAGATAAAGCCGGATGTTGTGCTCTACGAGGAAGGACTTGATAATGATACGGTAGAGGGAGCAGTGAGGGCGATAGCAGCTGCCGACATGCTGATCATCGGCGGAACCTCACTCGTAGTCTATCCGGCAGCAGGCCTTATAGACTATTTCCACGGTAAGCATTTGGTAGTCATCAATATGCAGGCTACAGGACGCGACAAACAGGCAGATCTTGTTATCGAAGAAAAGATCGGAGAAGTGCTTGACAAAATAAAAGTAACCGTTGTATAATAGACAAACGTGGTATATGAAATCCTTGCTCTTCTGAAGGAGCCAGCGCTCCGATGAAGGAGGGCCAATTGACCAAAAGGAGGAAACTAAATGAACAAGTACGAATTAGCACTCGTCGTTAATGCGAAGATTGATGACGACGCCAGAGCTGCAGTAGTCGAGAAAGCAAAGGACTACATCACCCGTGCAGGCGGAAAGCTCGGAGAAGTAGAGGATTGGGGCAAGCAGAAGCTTGCTTACGAGATCCAGAAGATGAACGAAGCATATTACTACTTCATCCCATTCGAAGCTGAGCCTACAGTTCCGGCTGTTGTTGAGGCAGATGTCCGCATCATCGAGAATGTTCTCAGATTCTTAGTCGTTCGCAAAGACGAGGAGTAAGAGAAGAAGTTCTTTTTAACCGGGGTTGAAAGGGACTCGTTATTGATGAAAGGGGCACTTTTATGAATAAAATCATACTGATGGGAAGACTTACACGTGATCCTGAAGTGAGATACGGCGGAGCTCAGAATATGGCAATTGCCAGATTCAGCATCGCGGTAGACAGAAGATTCAAGAGAGAAGGTCAGCCTGAGGCTGATTTCTTTAACTGCACAGCATTCGGCAAGACCGGAGAATTTGTTGAGAAGTATCTCCACAAGGGAACAAAGGTTGTTCTCGACGGAGAAATGCAGAACGATAATTACCAGAACAAGCAGGGCCAGATGGTCTACGGTTTCCGTGTTATCGTAAATTCCATTGAGTTTGCTGAAAGCAAAGCAGCAAGTCAGTCGAGTGCAGCTGCACCAGTTCAGCAGCCACCACAGGGCGGTGGATCTGATGAGCAGCCGGCAGCACCTTCAGACGATTTTATGAATGTACCGAACAGCGTAGAAGAAGCGCTGCCGTTTGACTAATTTTATTGGAGGTAATGAACATGGCTTTTAGAGGTAGACCGGTTCGCAGAAGAAGAAAGGTCTGCATTTTCTGCGGAAAAGATAATGTGATCGATTATAAGAACACTGCACAGCTGAAGAAATTCGTCTCAGAGAGAGGAAAGATTCTTCCGCGCCGTATCACCGGTAACTGCGCTAAGCATCAGAGAGCTCTGACAGTAGCTATCAAGCGTGCACGTCACCTTGCTATGATGCCATACGTAACTGACTAATAGAGGTCAATGGCTCGGAT
Source organism: Candidatus Weimeria sp. (assembly GCA_051878915.1). Lineage (GTDB taxonomy): Bacteria > Bacillota > Clostridia > Lachnospirales > Lachnospiraceae > Weimeria. The sequence continues at coordinate 395 of JBJELA010000114.1, read as the reverse complement.
TTTGTTATCACAATGGCCTGCCGAGGACAGTAATGACTGCCCTGCGGCAGGTTTTTTAATTACAAAGGCGGTCATATGAAAAAACAGAGGAAAAACATCGAATTCCGGTATTATGATATTCCTAAGGGTGAATACGTCCTGCCAGAAATAAATGATTCCCGGATTAACGGGAATGGAAAGGGCCTGGCATCGGAAGACCTTCATTTTCATAATTTTATGGAAATAGGATATTGCGATTATGGTGATGGTGAGCTTATAATAGAAGATAGAAAGTATAAATACGAGCGGGATAATTTTTCAATAATCCCAAAGAATGTTATTCATACGACTATTCTAGTACCGGGACATAATGACAAATGGGAGTATCTGTTTGTGGATATAGACAGCTTCATCCG
>JBJELA010000113.1:0-2691 GCA_051878915.1 Candidatus Weimeria sp. | reverse complement strand
TCCTTCTGGAAAAAATCTTCGTTTCTTTCTACTATATTTAAAAAATATTTTACCTGGTGAGCTGGTGCGTCATCAGATATCTGATGATCTTCACCTCTGTCTGCATGCCCTCGAGAGTGCAGTGCTCGAATGGCCCGTGAAAGCCATAGCCGCCGGTGCCGAGGTTCGGGCACGGCAGGCCTCTGAATGAGAGCTGCGCGCCATCTGTTCCGCCTCTGACAGGCCGGCTTACAGGGGAGAGGCCTGCGGAGCGGATCGCCTCGCGGGCTGTCTCTATTACATCAGAATGGTCTTTCATTACCTCGACCATATTTTTATACTGGTCTGTTATCTGAAGGCTTACCGTGCCTTCGCCGTATTTGTGCTCTATGAGTGAAGCTGCCTCCTGCATAAAGCGCTTTCTTTTTTCAAATGAAGCCGCGTCATGGTCGCGGATTATATAGTCGAGCTCTGCACTCTCGCAGCTTCCGCGCATATCAGTCAGGTGGTAAAAACCCTCCCTGCCTTCGGTGTGCTCCGGAGTCTCGGCCTCAGGCAGCAGGCTCTGGAATTCGCAGGCTATTGAGGCCGCGTTTTTCATTATGTTCTTCGCTTCGCCCGGGTGGACATTTTTTCCTGTAAAAATAAGATGAGCGCCTGCGGCATTGAAGTTCTCAAAGGCTACCTCGCCTTCGTAATCGCCGTCGACTGTAAAACCGTAGTCGGCGCGGCATTTTTCAAAGGAAAAATGATCCGTGCCCCTGCCTGTCTCCTCGTCCGGTGTGAAAACTATGTAGATGTCGCCGTGCGGCGCGTTCTCTTTTATGATTTCAGTTACGGCGGTCATGATCTCCGCGTCGCCTGCCTTGTCATCCGCTCCTAAAAGCGAGGTGCCGTCTGTCGTGATAAGGGTGCGGCCCTTAAGGGTCTTAAGCTCCGGGAAATCCTTTGTCGAAAGAATGGAGCCGCTGCCTTTGAGCAGCACATCGTTTCCGTCGTAGTTTTCTATTATCTGCGGGTGTACGTCTTTGCCGCTGAAGTCAGGGGCAGTGTCCATATGCGAAATAAAGGCGACTGATCTGTGGCCGGCGAACTCCTCGGTAGCCGGGAGGTGAGCGTAGACGTAGCCTGATTCAGTGGTTACGTCATCTATTCCCGCCTCGCGGAGCTCTTTTTCAAGAATCTCCGCCAGGTCAAGCTGCCCTGCCGTACTGGGCACGGTGTCAGAGCTCTCGTCTGAAGTCGTCCAGACGCTTATGTATTTCAGAAATCTGTCAAGCAGAGTCATCGCGAACTCCCTTCAGTTCCACTTGTAGAAGCCTTCGCCGCTGGCCATGCCGAGCTTTCCCTCGTCGATGTATTTCTGGAGAATGGCCTTCATGCCCTTGAAGTTATACGGCAGCATCATCTTGCGGAGGAGCGGGGTAAAAAGCCCCGGGACCTTCTGGTACTGCTCGACTATGTTCATCGCGGTGGTGAGGCCTACGGTGTCGAAGATCTCGAAAGGTCCCTTCGGCGAGCCCGTTCCGTGCTTCCAAGCCAGGTCTATGCTCTTCGGATCGGAGACTCCGTTCGCGTAGAGGTCGAGTCCCGAGAGCAGGAAAGGCACGAGCATAGAGTTCAGCAGATATCCGCTCTTCTCCTTTTCCACAGGGAGGGCGATCATTCGGATACCATTCGCGAAGCTTATGACCTCGTCAAAATATTTCCTGTCTGTCTGCCCTGAAGACATGACCTCGGCAGTGTTGTTCTTCCAGATGGAATTCGCGAAATGAAGCGCAAGGTACTTCTCAGGTCTTCCCGTGTATTTCGCGAAGGTGCTTGGGAGCAGGGTAGAGGAGTTTGTCACCAGGATGGTCTTTTCAGGAAGAAGTGGCGCGATCTTCTTGTAAAAATCAATCTTCGCGTTTTCCTCCTCGGCCATCGACTCGATGACTATGTCGGCGTCGCCTACGGCTTTTTTCATGTCGAGCTCGAGCTTTATGCCGTTGTAAGCGTCCTCGACTTTCTTAAGGCAGGCGTCCTTGTCAAAATCATCTGAATCGGCGATTCCCGCGCACCAGGCACCGGTTCCATCTGCCATTCCCTCTATGGCTTCGATGTAGGCTGAATGCACCTTCTCAAGCTTCGGCCGGGTGCGTCCTATGCTTCCCTGGCTCCTGAGCCAGATAGTCACATCGAACCCGCAGTACGCGCATTGAAAAGCAATCTGGCTTCCGAGTACTCCGCCGCCGGCAACAACAACTTTTTTAATGTTCATAGCAACCTCCTTTTTGAAAAATTAAGTCTCGAAACATTCTGATACTATTCTACCATATTTGCTTTCTGATGGGAACGTCTGTGTTATCAGAATTACGGTAATCCGTACCATTTGTCAGTTTTTGTTTTATGGTACGGAAATCGAGAGATTGCTTTGACTTGTTTTCCGTACCATTTGTCAATTTCAGGCATTTGGTACGGAAATCGAGAGCTTGCTTTGACTTACTTTCCGTACCATTTGTCAGTTTTTGTCTTCTGGTACGGAAATCGAGAGATTGCTTTGACTTGTTTTCCGTACCATTTGTCAATTTCAGGCATTTGGTACGGAAATCGAGAGCTTGCTTTGACTTGTTTTCCGTACCATTTGGAAATTTCAGGCATTTGGTACGGAAATCGGCAGCTTGCTTTGACTTACTTTCCGTACCATTTGTCAATTTCAGGCATTTGGTACGG
>JBJELA010000112.1:0-2700 GCA_051878915.1 Candidatus Weimeria sp. | reverse complement strand
ATTCTGAACCTTATTTCTTCTGTACTCATAGATGGAGCCTTCTTTCTTTTATTCTTTGTATAAGTATACGCTTATACATGAGCTTACCTTTTATTACAGGTTTAAAAAGATCATAGGAATTATCAGAGCCATGATTTGCTTCTCCTACAATCCTAAACTGCGCCGGATTATACTTAGTCAATATAGTAATCGGGACAGCCATGATTCCGGCATAATCATATGGTATGTCTGCAACCTTCGGCACATAGATTGCATCATAATCATCAAACTTTACATGGACATCCGGGTCATACTTTGCCTTGAGTTCCAAGTTTTTATGCCTATAAGCCACGTCGAGGTTCGTAAACCACATGGCATTTCCCAGAGATCTCCATTTCTGCCCTGTCTCATCAATCCAGAATCTTGTTTTTCTTGGTTCTGAATCTGCCGGTACCCTGAATGCCATATCTCCATTATGATATCCCAGCCATGCCTTGTTGTTCTGTATTAGAGGGAAAATCTCCTTATAGTTCACAGCATTCATATTACCTATCAGAAGATATTTCTTCTTGTATTTTTCCAGAAGTGCTATAAGTTCTCTGAAAAGAGAAAATGGTGGATTTGTTATAACCACATCAGACTCAGACAGAAAACCTTCGCATTCTTCACTTCTGAAATCTCCTGACCCATTAAGTTCATGTACATTCTCGTGCTTAAGGAAACCCGCAATCTCATCATCATTCAGTTCTCCATTTTCTAATGTCCCAGATGGAACTTTCCTGATGTCAAGAAGATATCCTTGCTTAAACGAATTATCTTCAAAAAAGCTGAGCTGTGTTCCTGCCATGGGAGAACCAGAATATGAAGTACAGATCAGTCTTTTTAATCCATACTCATTAAACTTCCTTATAAAAAATTTACAAAAATTTGATTCAAAGGGATCATCGCAATTACAGAAGACAGTCTTCCCCTTTAGCTGATCTGTATAATGACATAGCTCTGCTTCAATTGTCTCATATGTAGTATAGAACTCATCATTTTTATTATTTTTTGCTGCCTGTAAATAGGCATTAGTACCTTCAATAACCTTATCCATACTTTCATTTTACCCTATGCATAAAACCTTTTCAATATAAGTAAATCATATCTTGTCAGTTATACAAGCCCATTTTCTTTTATCGATTTACCATTTGAGCATATCCACAAAATATTACCATTTGCTGACCCACCGATAATACAAGCAGCTGCAGCAGATGGACTTTTAAATGTAACATCCTCAGCAAAGATTCCATTTATGATTTTTTTCTCTTTAACGAGTCTTTTTCTCATGTTTTTTATCCATCCCTGACATGATTTCGTCTCCTTTTCACAAAAACCAGAACCTTTACATACAACAAAACCGTCTTCAAGCATATATCCCTCTGCCGAAGCTTTTTTACCTGCAAGATGCAATAAATCAGTGTTTTCCTGATTATCCGGATTCTCCTTGCGTGTTCCCGACATCTTTTGATTTAACTGCTGCTTATTATCAGTATCTAGATCTTTTAGGGAGATGCCATTTTTATTTTTCCATTCTGTAAGACCATTTGAATTTTTCCCACAAACGAATGTAGAAGCATATGAAGGACTGCCAAAGCATATGTCTTCTTTAAGTCTTCCATCTTTCCCTATAATGTCTGCATATATTTTTCTTGCTTTTTTAATGCCTGAAGATGTATATGATGCAATATCGGGGCAGATATAACTTCCCTTTAATATCCAGAACCCATCTGATGTTATTTTGCCTACTGCATCTCCACCCTTTCCATTATTCCTTTTGAAATACAGTAGCTCTTCATCTCCCGATACGTCATTACCGTCAGATGACGGTTGCGGTTCAAAAACCGGATATCCAAGGGCTGGTAACACAAGCCTTACATTGATAATAAAACCCTCAAGTAAATCCCGCACCTGTCTTGGCATAGGAGACTGTTTCGGAGTATTCCCATTCTTAACTATAAAACGATTTGCCTCTGACGCAATCATATAAAATCTGTTTTCAAGATATTTAACTCTACCCTTTTCCAATGTTCCATCAGGAGTAACAAAAGCCACCGCCTCCGTCCAATAGCTCCCATCCTTCTCAAATGTATGTGGCTGCAGCAAGCGTTTTAACACATCATCTGCTTCGCCAACATAGACGAACTTCTTCTCTGACTCATCATCCTTGCCAAAAAGGAAATACACTCCCGGAGCATTAAGGTCATCAATATCGCTACAGTCTTTAAGATCATTCCGAGAAATCTTGTATGCCTTACCGTTCCAGTTTGACAGTTCTGCCTGCCATCTTCCTGATGCAGTTCCATCCATCAGATATAAAGTTATGCTTTTCCCAAGTGACGGCATATTTCTGTCTCCTTCTTAACTCGATATTATTTTTATTATATCATATCATTAAGTCATCGAACAGAGATTTTGTTGTGCCTACATTCCTGTTACTTTATAAAAGTAACCCTCATTCATAAAGTAACAGCAGTACTCTCCCGTGTTCACCTATGCCGCCTGCGCCCCCTGTCTGCCTTCTTCCCTTAACGCAAACAAGGCATCCCGGAGTTTCCTGTCACTCACGGGATGCCTTATTTCTGCGGTATTTCGGCTGTATTCATTAAGTAACCCTTGTATCATATAAGGTAGTGTCATGCATATAGCATGAATAACAATGTATAAACCTTGATTTCAAGG
>JBJELA010000111.1:0-2705 GCA_051878915.1 Candidatus Weimeria sp. | reverse complement strand
AATGGCGGAAAGGTTATCGCCGCTTCGATCGATCTCGATACTATCGGAGCTGCCTCACCTTCAGGCGATGAGAAAATCGAGATCCTGAGCGAGGGGTACAAAAAGGTCGTTATAGATCTGAACGCGCTCGAGTCTGTTCCGAAGGAGTGCGGCACCTTAAGTCTTGTTGCCGGAATGGCAGAGGCCGCTGTGAAAATGGGCTATCAGGTGCACGGCTTTAAGGCATATGTCACAACAACCGTCATCGCCGCAGCAGGCGTAAGCTCCTCGGCTTCATTTGAGATGCTGTTCTGCGCTATCATAAATCATTTTTTCAATGATGATAAAATCCCTGTGACCGACTACGCGAAGATCGGACAGTACAGTGAGAATCACTTCTGGAACAAGGCCTCAGGCCTTATGGACCAGATGGCCTGCGCCTTCGGCGGTCCTATCCTTCTCGACTTCAGGGGTGACATCTCTGTTGAAAAAATACCGTTTGGCTTCGGTGACTACGGCTACGAAATGGTTATTACAAATACCGGAAAGGGACACGCTGACCTCTCAGCCGACTATTCAGCTGTTCCACAGGAGATGTTCGCAGTAGCTGAGGAGCTTGGCGTAAAGAGACTCTGCGATACCAGCAAGGAAGAGCTGTTAAAGCACTTAAATGAGATCGATGAAAAAACAGGAAATGACAGAGCCATCCTCCGTGCCTTTCATTTTTTCAATGAGACAAAGAGAGTGGAGGATATGGCAGCTGCCGTAGCAGATAAGGATTTTGGAAAAATCCTGTCTCTGATGCAGGCTTCCGGCAATTCCTCCTACAAGCTGCTTCAGAACTGCTTTACAAACGCGGCATGGAAGGAGCAGAAGATCGCGCTCGCCCTTGCCCTCTCTGAGGAGTATCTCTCAAGGACTGGAAAGGGAATCTGCCGTGTGCATGGCGGCGGCTTTGCCGGTGTCATCCAGTGCGTTCTTCCAAAGGAAGAGACTGACGGATATGTCGATTTTATGGCACAGTATTTTGGCAGGGAAAATGTCTACCCGATGAATATCAGACAGACAGGAGCTGTCTTCCTCGGATAATGTCATGGAACTGATGCAGCAGGCGGAAGGCCGCGCCTCGCTTAGAACGCGAGGAGCTGCCTTCTTATCCTTCGGAGCATTCCGCTGATCCCGGAGTTTGTCTGCTTCATTTTTCTGCCCAGAGTTACATTATTTGTGATGATGGCATCGACATTCATGTCTATCATCCTGTTCATGACGGTGGAATCGTCCACCGTCCATACATAGATCCCCTTATTCTCACTTCTCATGTACTGTACGAATTCCGGCGTCACGAAATTCTGCTCGACTGAAAAGGCGTTTACGTCTTTAAGCCTTGCCAGATATCCGGCGCCTACAGTAGTGGTATAGACAGTGTAGATATCGGGATTTATTTTTTTGACAAGCTTTAACGTGTCATAGTCAAATGAAGTGATGTCACAGTCCTTCTCATAGTGGTTTGCCGAGATGATCTCAAGCGTCTTCTCCACAATGCCCGCGTCGTGCCCGGTCCTTTTTATCTCGATGTTTAAGAACAGGTGGCCGCTGCAGGTCTTTAATACATCGTCAAGCGTAGGGATCCTGGTAAATTCATACCTGGAATCGTAGAAGCTTCCATTGTCGAGATCCCTTATCTGATCGTAGGTTACGTCCCAGACGTTTTTGTTGAGTCCTGTCGTCCGCTTCAGATTTGAGTCATGTAGGACGATCACTGTGCCGTCCTTTGTCAGCTGAACGTCAAGCTCCGCCGCGTCCGCTCCGTTTTCAATGGCCTTTTTGAACGCCGGGATCGTGTTTTCCGGCGCGTGGGCCGAGTCACCCCTGTGAGCCATGATCATGGTATCACGTCCGCCATACAGAAGAGAGGTCTTTATCTGCTGATATTTTGGCGGTACGAAAAAATACAGGGCCAGGGCTATGAGACCGTAGGTCGTAATCTTTGCCACGATACCTCTGACGCTCCTTTTATTTTTTCCATATTCCTTTACGGAATCAGGAACCTGCTCCTCGTCTGTGTGATTATAGAACGCCGCGAAAATCCTCGCGAGTATCATTGGCGAAAGAACCCAGGTCAGAGCTAGCAGCAGGAGCGACTCAGTGACCAGTACAACAGGCGATGACATGGTGAGCTTGAGGTTGTAGGATGGTTCAACCCACATGACAAGGAGCTTTATGAGTCCGAGGATGCCAAAAAATGCTCCGGCGAAAACCGCGGCAATCAGGGCAATCCAGAGCACTGCGGTGATTATTACCTTTGGAAAACGCTTCGCGGTGTAATTGAAACTTCTTTTAACTGAGGAAAAGAAGCTCTCGCCAAGCACAGTCATCGATGGTATCACGTATATAAGCATAAGAGAGAGCACGCAGAGCGCCACTACGGCTGCCAGCAGGATATATTTGTATCTGTCGTTCTCTATTATCTTCTGGATCATGTATCCCGGCAGTGAAAATGATCTGGATGAAGAGAAGGCTTCATAGAAATCGGCGATCGGGAGCACCAGGAAGATATACAGCAGGAAGAGGATGTTTTTTGGCCGGAAGATGTGCGCGATGATGCCGGCTGACGCGGCGAACATCTGGCGCGCGGTTATTTTCTGCCCGCAGTATGAGGCCTGAAGCCCATATGATATTCCGAAGAACTCCAGGGATATGAATACCGCAAGCAGTAAAACGACTAA
>JBJELA010000110.1:0-2713 GCA_051878915.1 Candidatus Weimeria sp. | reverse complement strand
CATCGATCATGAGATATAAAGCGATGACAAGACCCTGAATAAGATGGTAAAGACCCTGAATAAATACATGGCAGTCGACATCACCTACGATATGGCTGATAAAGGCAAGGTGACTGTCGACAAGGAGGACCAGGCCAAGTGGTTTAAGGTAAGCAAAAAAGGCAAGGTGTCCTTTGACAACGATGCCATCTACAGTTACGTCAAGAAAACACTTGGCTATAAGTATAATACCTTTGGACTGGCAAGGACTCTTAAGACACAGTACGGAACTACCGCAAAGGTAACGGGCGGAAACTACGGCTGGTGGATAAACTATGACAGCGAGGTCAGTGAGATAAAAAAGGATATAAAGTCCGGCAAGAATGTGACACGTGAGCCGATATACCGCAGCAAGGCAGCTAATCACGGAGACTATCATTATGACTATGGTGACAGCTATGCCGAGGTAAATATCGCGACACAGCATATGTTCCTTGTCATTGACGGCAAGAAGGTGCTCGATTCGGATGTGGTTACAGGAAAGGACGTAGATGGCAGAAGGACGCCGACAGGGACATATGCCATCACCTATAAGACAAGGGATGCCACACTCAAGGGACAGGGATATGCCTCACCGGTTTCGTGGTGGATGCCTTTCAACGGCAATATCGGCTTTCACGATGCGCCATGGAGACATGGTAAATTCGGCGGAGAGATTTATAAGACCGCCGGCTCCCACGGCTGTGTGAATATGCCGCCTGAGATGGCAAAGAAGCTCTATACTTATGTGGAAAAGGGGTTCCCTGTCATCGTCTATAACCAGAAGGAAACAGAGAAGGCCCGTGAAAAGGCCGAGACGGGCTGGAAGTCAGAATAATAATTTTTAAAGAGGTGTCAAATGAGCAGTTGGGAAGAAAAAGTTCACAGGGTAACGCCGTACACTCCGGGCGAGCAGCCGAAGAGTACAAATGTCATCAAGCTTAACACAAATGAGAATCCGTACCCGCCGGCAGGAGCGGTACTGAAGGCGATAGAGGATTTTGACTACGAGACTCTCCGCAAATATCCGGATCCGACGGCCGGAACGCTTATTCAGGCCCTCTCTGATACGTATAATGTCCCGGCTGACCAGATTTTTGTGGGAGTAGGATCGGATGACGTGCTCGCAATGAGCTTTCTTTCATTTTTCACATCAGGTGAAAAAATACTCTTTCCGGACGTGACCTATTCATTCTATGACGTCTGGGCTGACGAGTTCAGGATCCCGTTCGAGACAGTGCCGCTGCTGCCTGATTTTTCCATCGATATAGACGGGTTCTGCAGGGGAGACGCAGCGGGGATCGTAATTCCGAACCCGAACGCGCCAACCGGACTTGACGCTGGTACTGCCGCCCTTGAAAAAATAATACGCTCCAATCCACAGTGCGTCGTGATCATAGATGAGGCATACGTGGATTTTGGCGCTGAGTCAGTGCTTCCACTGATAGAAAAATACGATAATCTGCTGGTTACCCAGACCTTCTCAAAGTCGAGGGCTCTGGCAGGAAGCAGGATCGGCTTCGCGTTCGGCTCAAAGAAGCTGATAAAATACTTAAATGATGTGAAGTATTCGTTTAACTCATATACGATCGATTCGCTTACCCAGAAGGTCGGAGCCGCTGCGCTTTCGGATCCTGATTACTTCAGGATGCGCTGTCTCGCTATCATCAACGAGCGGGAGAGAGCAAAGAAGAGATTCGCGGAGCTTGGATTTGACTTTCCTGATTCGAAGAGCAATTTTATTTTTGTACATCACCCACGGGTGGCAGCAGAGGATATTTTTGCAGCACTGCGCGAGAACAATATTTTCGTGCGTCACTTCGACGGTGAGAGGGTGCACGATCATCTGAGGGTTACTATCGGAACAGGAGAGCAGATGGACGCTCTCTTTGATTTCCTGAAAAAATATCTGGAGGATAAAGCTTGAACGCATTTGTAAACTGGTTCGCCTCAACGCTCGGGCAGTATGTCTCAAAGGAAGCCGCAGTCTTTATCGTATCGCTTTTCCCGATACTTGAGTGCCGCGGAGGCCTTATAGCGTCAGCACTTCTCAAGGTGCCGATAACTCACGCTGTTCCTCTCTGCGTTATTGGAAATATCCTTCCGATACCTTTTATTTTACTTTTTATTAAAAAAATTCTTAACTGGATGAAGGGCACGAGGCTCCACGGCCTTGCTGACTGGGTTGAGCGTCACGCGTCAAAGCGCAGCGGCAAGCTGAAAAATGGTGAGTTTGTGGCCCTCATGCTCTTTGTAGGAATCCCGCTTCCCGGCACCGGCGCCTGGACCGGAAGCCTTATCGCGGCCCTTCTCGATATGGATGTCAGGAAGGCAGTCCTTGCGGAGCTTCTCGGAGTGGCGATAGCTACAGTGATCGTTGGTTCACTCAGCTACGGGCTGTTGGGGGCAATAGGAGCGTGAAGCTATAAGGGTTACTATTCACGGCATGCTTCTGTGGTCTGATTGGGGAGGTGCCGTGAATAGTAACCTATCAGGAGGTTTTTATGTCTGTACAGGTTATAAATCTGATAACAAGTTTCATCTGCCTCATCGCAGGTGTGTTTATTTATCTGGGAATCATGCATACTGCCTGGGGTAAAAAGCACACCAGGTATCAGGTGTTTATTATGATCGCTTCAATCGCCGTGGCCTGCGTAGCCGGCGGTCTGATCAGATTTTTTATTTTAAGGTGACA
>JBJELA010000109.1:0-2721 GCA_051878915.1 Candidatus Weimeria sp. | reverse complement strand
TATCTCTTTATTGATGAAATTCAGATGTCTGTTTCCGTTCCTGATCCGGATCTGCCAGGCGAAAAGGTAACGATCTATGACATGCTGAATGAACTGCGAGGATATAAAAATCTTGACGTGTATGTGACGGGAAGCAATTCTAAAATGCTGTCAAGCGACATCGTTACAGAATTTCGCGGCCGCTCTTCGCAGATCCATGTATATCCTCTTTCTTTCCGGGAATTCTTTGCAGCTGTAGGCGGAGATAAAAGAGATGCATTTGACCGCTATATGCTTTACGGCGGGATGCCATATCTTCTGAATCTGAAGGAAGACCGACAGCAAAAAGACTATCTGGCACAGCTTTTCAATGAGGTATATATCAAGGATATCGTTGAGCGTGAGGGAATTGAACGCCCTGATATGGTTTCGGACATCCTGGACTTTCTTGCGTCCTCTGTCAGCTCACTGACAAATCCCACCAATATTGCAAACGCACTGAACAGTACAAAAAAGGCGAACATTAGCCCTAAAACGGTTTCGAGTTACAACCATTTTAGGGCGGGAAAGCCCACGGTTTTAACCGTGGAATAATAGCCCCTTTTTTTGACAAAGTGTATAAAAGATAGTATAATATACACATATGGAAAATAAATATAAAAGAACGGCTACAACAGTGTCATTTATAAACTATCATATAGTCTTCTGCCCCAGATATCGAAGGAAAATATTCAACATCCCCGGCGTCGAGAACAGGTTCAAGGAACTCACCCGTGAGGAGTGCAAGCGCCGTGATATCGACATAATCGCCATGGAATGTCATGTAGATCATGTCCACATGTTTGTGAGCACTGCAGGGAATGTCAGCTCAGAGACTATCAAATGGTATGTTGAAACACAGAAAACGAGGTCGTAGCATGGCTGAAAACAATAAAATCATGCATGTCGTATGTTTGAGGCTTCACACATCTGATCATGAAGGATATCTCATAGACAGAAGTTTTCATGCGCTATCGCACATCCATAACGTGCTCGTAAAACATGTCAGAAAGCTCATTATCAGACTGGAACACGATAAAGGTTATCAGGCTCTCAGAACAGAGTATTCAGACTTTCTTAAAAAACACAAAAATGACAAAAAGCTATCAAAGGCTGACGCATCCTATAAGAAGGACCTTTCCGACAGGATGAAGATCATCCGGCAGGATATCGGGCTGTCTGAATACAGTCTGCAGTCGTACATAAAGGTATGCGCGAAACAGTATAACAGGCTCCTGTCATCGCAGCAGGTACAGAAAGAAGCTACCCGCATATGGCAGTCTGTGGAAAAATATCTCTTCGGAAATGGGAAAGCCGTACACTTCAAAAAGTATCAGGATTTCGATACCATAGGTGGCAAATCCAACAAGAACGGCATGCGGTTCGACAAAAGCACTTTCACGGCTGTCTGGATGGGACACACCTACAAGGCAAAACACCCGAAGAGGTCATCACAGGACTATGTATATGAGGCGCTTTCTTCAGTTATAAGCTACTGTGAAGTTAAAAGATGTATGTTCCCGGATGGCTGGCACTATTATATAAACGTGACACTTAAAGGCCCGGCTCCAAGGAAGCTCATTCCCGGTGATAATCACTGCGGCATAGATCCCGGAGTATCCACCATAGCGGCAGTCTCAGATGACAAGGTGTTTCTTGAGGAACTAGCTCCTGACGCTAAAAAGTACAACAAAAAGATAGCCGATATCCTCTACCATATGGATATATCCAGACGTATGTCAAATCCGGCGAAGTACAACCCTGACGGTACTATAGACAAGGGCAACCATGACAGGTGGGTATTCTCCAAGACTTATATCAGGCTACGAAGACAGTTAAAGTCCGTGTACCGTACAAAGTCAGAGTACATAAAGCATTCCCACAATGCACAGATAAACAGGCTTTTAGAAGATGCCAGATATTTCACCATCGAGGACATGGACTACAGCGCACTTGCTAAAAAGTCAAAAGCCACTAAACGGTCTGACAAAGCATCAGATGTAAAAACTAAAGATGGTACAGTAAAACAGGTACATAAGTACAAACGCAAAAAACGTTTCGGAAAGTCATTAAATAACAGAGCTCCGGCACTGTTCTTAAAGGTACTTGAGCAGAAGGCTTTAACATACGGTGGTTCCATAACAAAGGTGGCAACAAAAGATTTTTGTGCGAGCCAGTACGACCATAGCAGTGATTCTTATATGAAAGTACCGCTCTCGCAGAGGGAAAAGGTCATAGATGGTCATACAGTACAACGGGATCTGTACAGCGCGTTCCTGATACTGAACACTGATGATACATTAAAACATCCCGACAGGGATAAATGTATCAGTACATTTGGGGGATTTGTAAAAAGGCACGATGAACTTATATCAGAGATGAAGAAAGATAATATATCCATGAAACAGTGTTTTGGATTTTAGATAACTGATAAATGTAACAACCTGGCTCAGACATCAGCCTTCCGTTTTGGAAAGTAGATACCCTGTATCGGAATCCACATAAACGGTAGAACCTGAAAACAGTCATCTATATCTTATTCTATAAGGATAAGTGATGTTGACTTTATATTAAGGAATCCCACGACTTTAGTCGTGGGAGGATGTCAAACAGATATCGGGCTACGTAATGCGCGCGTCAATTTCCGTCAATTTGATCCCGGGCATATCATGGAAAACATCCTGTACAATGAACTGATTATAC
>JBJELA010000108.1:0-13504 GCA_051878915.1 Candidatus Weimeria sp. | reverse complement strand
GGCCCATGGTCCTCGGCTCGGACAGGAAGCAGTCCTCAGCGCTTACAAGGACGTCCATGGCAGTACCGGTACTGACGCGGTCCCACGGGAAAAACCTCGTAAGTACAGATCCCTCTTCGCCGCAGACATAAGCTATAATCTCAAAATACGACGGCTTCGTGCCTTCCCTCGCAAATACAGGATTTTCTTCCCTGAGCTGCGGATTCACACCGCCAAAGTCAAGAATGAATGTCCTCTCTTTACCTGTAGTCTCACTGACACCGTGGAAGCAGTGTCTCCACATGTCAAATCCCTGCTTTGCCAGCGCTCCCCTGAGCATAAAGGAGTCGCGGTCCGTATCATGCTTGTTAAAATTCAATCCCACAGCATCCAGAGGATTGGTCAGCTTTTTCTGTAGATCTGTGATCGCCATTTTTTCTCCTTTCCAAAAAAGTCCTTGTCAAATCCGTTTAATTATAGTAAAATTATAATTCGCTGGAGACGTATCGAAGTGGTCATAACGAGGCGCACTCGAAATGCGTTTGCCGCCTTATCGCGGCACAAGGGTTCGAATCCCTTCGTCTCCGCTATACAGGGCTCCCTGAGGGGAGCCTTTTTTTATGAAAAATCAGTAGCTCTTTATCTCGTCGTCATCATCTGTAGTAGATTCGTCGATTTTTTTAATAACGACATCGTATGAATAGTCATCATTTACTTTTACAGAGACGGTATCACCGACCTTCTTTCCAAGGATAGCCCTGCCGAGAGGAGATTCGATGGAGATCTTGTTTTCCAGGGAATTTCCCCTGATGCTGGTAGTTATCTTGTATGTCTCGGTCTCATCATCCTCAGGTATATAGAGCGTTACGGTGTTGTTCATGCCAACCACGCCGTGCTCTGACTTATCGGAAATGACAGTAGCGTTCTCGAGCATTTTTTCAAGATAGCGGATCCTGCTCTCATTTCTGTTCTTCGCGCGCTTGGCCTCATGGTACTCGAAGTTCTCGGAAAGGTCGCCCTGCGCCCTTGTCTCCTGGACCTCCGCGATTAGCTTCGGCCTCTGGTTGAATTTTCTGTCGTCTATCTCCGCCTGAATTTTTTTAACGTCAGACTCTGTAAGTCTTTCTCCCATTTTTTACCTGCTGTATTTCTTCTCTATCGCTGTGATCATGTCTACTCTCTCCTGATGGCGTCCGCCCAGCGGCTCCGCCTTCAGGAAGCTGTCTACTATATCCTTCGCGAGCTCTGTTCCTACGATACGCGCACCGATGCCGATGATATTCGCGTGATTGTGCTCTCTTATCAGATGAGCCGTCGTAGTGTCCGAGCAGGCTGCAGCCCTGATTCCCGGAACCTTGTTCGCAGCCATTGTGATCCCTACTCCTGTACCGCAGATCAGGACTCCAAGGTCACCCTTTCCGGCAACAAGTTCTTCCGCAACCTTCTCGCCGATCTCCGGATAGTTTACGCTTTCCTTCGTATCTGTGCCGTAGTTCTCTACCTCATAGCCCTGTTCCTCGAGATGCTTCATGACCTCGAATTTAAGCTCTGTTCCCGCGTGATCATTACCGATTAAAATTCTCATTTTCACTCCTTAGATGGTTACTATTCACGGCACCTCCCCAATCAGACCGCAGACCAACCGCGCTTACGCGCGTTTGCCGCATCTTCGATGCTAAAAGTCTGCGGTTGTTGGGGAGGTTCCTGTTTCACAGGCATGCTTCTGCGGGAGTGGCGACGTCCGCACAAGCGCGTCCGTCGTGAACCCCCACAGAAGCATGCCGTGAATAGTAACCTTAGATGATCTCATATACAGTCTTTGAAAAATACGGCTTTCCCGCCTCGATGACAGGCTGCTCGTATTTCGGCACATTTACCGCGTTTGGGAAAAACTGTGTCTCAAAAGCGATGCCTCCGCGCCTTACATATAGTTTACCACTTTTACCATACTCTTTTCCACTGATATAGTTACCAGTATACATCTGGACTCCCGGAAGATCGGTTATGACATTTACCTGGAGCGATCTGTCCGGAAGACGGAACTCTGCGGCCTCGTATTCATTTTTACCATCGTGGTCAAACTCACTCCTGTGCCACCGCTCATCCTTTAAGAGCTCATAGTTATGGTCATAGCCTCCGGCCATTACAATCTGAGCGTAATCCTCATCTATCCTCTCTCCTACCGCGTGAAACTCCCTGAAATCCATCGGAGTTCCCTCAACAGCTGTATCTGTACCATCCGGGATCGAATTACTGTCAGTCGCTGTGAAGTAGTCAGCGTGAATACAGACCTCTGTATCGAGGATGTCTCCGTTTCCCTCACCGTGGAGATTAAAGTAGCTGTGGTTAGTCGGGTTAAACACCGTCCTCTTGTCAGAAAGTCCCTTATAATCGATTATCAGATGGTCCGCGCCGTCAATCGTATATGTGACCTCTATCTCCATATTTCCAGGGAATCCCAAGTCTCCGTCAGGACTTTTTATGGCAAAGGTCACATGATCTTCCGCCTCTTCCTTTATATCCCAGACTCTTCTCTGAATCGAGGTAAATCCACTGTGCAGATTGTTGATCTGATTATCATTCTTCTCAAGGCTTATGGTGACTCCATCAAGCGTAAACGACGCGCCGCCGATCCTGTTCGCGTTTCTGCCTATGACAAAGCCATAGTTCGGATCATTAAAAAAATACTGTTCTACGTCCTTATACCCCAGCACTATATCGCGGTCACTGCCGTCCTTCATCCGTACATGAAGCTCCATCAGGTCGGCTCCAAAGTTCATGACCTTTGCCGTAAGCCTGCCCCCGGAGATCACACAGGCTGTGATCTCCTCGCCGTTTTTCGTCCTTCCAATGATCTGTCCCATTTGATTTCCTCCTTATTTGCTTATAAGAAACGCCAGCGGATTCTCTACATACAGAAAATCCAGAAACGCATTGTCCTGAATCTGACTTACGAGCTTTGCTCCGTTCGGAGTGATCGAAAAGCAGGTAACTATATCCATGAATATCCAGATGATAAGCAGAGCTACTATGATTCCCCAGATTCCGCCTAAGAATCTCGAAAAGCCTCCTATTACAGGAAGGTCTCCAATGAACTGCGCTATCAGCGCCAGAGCCCTTGTAATGATAAATGCTATAAGAAGCGAGGTAAGTATCGCCAGTCCTCTTACCATCAGCGCGGCTGTTCTTGCGGAAAGCGTATCAACTATCGTATCGTTCGCGTCAGAAAGCTTGTCCGCGTTGTCAGTCGTGATATTTGATACGATCTCGGCCGCCGCGTTTGTCGCGGAATCAACCGCCCTTGAGATAAAATCCGACGCCTTTTTCGGAATCGAAATTCCTATTTTTTTCAGATAATCCCTGAGGCTTTCTGAATCAGAGAGGTCTATGGCTGCCTTCTTTGGCGTGCCGATATCCGTGTCTGTATCGCTGGTATCTGTATTTTCGTCTGAAGCAGAGTTCAGCTCGTCTATCTTTTCATTTTCCTTTGTAACAAGGCTTGTGCTTATATGCTCCGAAACTGAATTGTAGAATTTCTTATACACGGCCCCATCCATGTATTTTGCTTCTATCAAAGGAGTTCCCACATACAGAAATCCGATAATGATTATCCATGTAAGAAGTCCGCTCAGAAGACCAAAAAGCCCTCTGTAACAGCCTATGGCAAATGCCACCACTATCAGTATAAGTGATCCGATTAGTACGTAATTCAATGTATTTCCTCTTTATCAGTCAAGTCTTATGACCTGGCAGCTTTCCTGCTGAACCAGGAAATATTCCCTTGTGTTCTCCGCTGCCTCAAAGGCTATGACCTCGTCCGGAAAATCATACTTAAATCTCGTCTTCCCCACTACATCAATAAGCCTGATCTGATTTTCCGTCTTCTCTATCAGCAGATCGTCCTTTAAAAAATCACACCTGTCGTATGAGGCTGCAAGCTTACATTCACAGGTCTGCTTTCCATTTTCGTCATAGACATCCAACACATGGCTTTTTCCACTGGATTTATGTATCAGCCCGAAATACTCCCCGCTTATTATTACCTTCTCAGTCTCGTAATCTGTTTTTATCTTCTTTTTTTCTCTGACCTTTGAACCGGATGTATAAACCACAGCTCCGCCATCTGTCACCGCCACAGCACGCCCGTCTGTGAAAAACGCTGTCTGCGGACATACCGTATCATCGTATTCAAACGTCGCTATGATGTTATTTTTCTTCTGATTGCCGTTTTCTGTGAAATCGTAGATATTTATCCTTGTCCCCAGCGACTCGGAATTTATTACTGAAAGCGACATAATAAGTCTTGTACCGTCATCCGATATGGCCATTGACATAGGATAGCCTGTCTGCGACAGATGGACCTGACCGCTTGCCTTTGCTGAGCCATCTGACTCATAAAGGTTTATATAACCCGTGTCTTCTTCCTCTGTCAGGACTGCCGATATGCCGTTTGAAGCTACATCAGCCTGAACTATCGGATGTGTGGTAGAGATAATCGAAACTTCCTTTTTATCTGACATGATCACGAGGCTGCTTCCGCCTCTGTCATATATCAGAAGTCTCCTGCCGCTTATCTTTACCTCCGGCGACTGCATATTGTAGGATTCGTTCCAGACAGTGTTTCCCTCGGAATCGTAATACTGCGCGCCATCCCTGGAGTAGGCCATAAGCCCGCCTGAGAAGGACACGAAGTTCTGTGAGGACGCGCCATCTATCGTAAAGCTTTTATCGACCTCGTAGTTATCATAGAACCTGTCCTTCTGCCAGACAGCAATAATTATCACAGCCGCGGCAATTGCCACGGCTATGATCATCGTGATAACGTTCCGTCTGCTAAAAAATGATTTCATTTCACATCATAATCGAAAGTGAAGAGCGCCACTCCGAAGGCAGGGAGAGGATAGCTGATCGAATAATCTCTTCCATCACAGTCCTTCTTCTCAGGCGTAAAGCTCTTCTTCTTTTTCTTTTTCGCTGTTGGTTCCGCCGTGTACTCCAGCTCATCGCTGTCAAGTATCAGCGTATGCTTTTTATTGCTTACCACACCGACTCTGTAATCTGGATAGGCCACAGGCGTAAAGTTTATCACACAGAGGATATTCTGCCTGCCGTCCTTGCTCTTTCTTACAAAGCTGAAGATACTGCGGTAGCTGTCGTTCGCGTTTATCCACTCGAAGCCGTTCCAGTTTATATCCTGCTGATAAAACGCCGGATACTTCCTGTAGAGATGCAGGAGCTTCTTTACCCAGTTCTGCATGGCTCTGTGACGCGGATTCTCAAGCTCGTACCAGGATAATTCGCAGGCCTCGCTCCACTCATGCGTCTGGGCAAATTCCTGTCCCATGAAAAGAAGCTTCTTGCCCGGGTGGCACATCATGAACGCGTAGCCTGCCCTGAGGTTCGCGAACTTTTCTGCCTCGTCGCCAGGCATCTTGCAGATCATCGATTTCTTCAGGTGAACGACCTCGTCATGTGAGAGCACCAGTATGTACTTCTCATACTCGTTGTAGCTCATCGCAAAGGTCATCTTGTTGTGGTTGTCCTTGCGGAAGAACGGATCGAGCTGCATATAGTCAAGGAAATCGTGCATCCAGCCCATGTTCCACTTGTAGGAGAAATTCAGGCCGTTATCCTCAACACTTCCTGTTACCCTCGGCCAGGCTGTCGACTCCTCCGCTATCATCATAAATCCCTTGTACCTGCCGGTCATAAGGGAGTTTATATGCTTGAAAAATTCAATCGCCTCAAGATTTTCGTTGCCGCCGTTCTTATTCGGAACCCACTGGCCATCCTTTTTGCCGTAGTCCAGATAGAGCATGGAAGCGACCGCGTCTACCCTGAGTCCGTCTATATGATAGTTCTCAACCCAGTTAATGGCTGATCCGATCAGGAAGTTCTTTACTTCCGGCTTTCCATAGTCAAAGATCTTTGTGCCCCAGTCAGGATGCTCACCCTTTCTCGGATCCGCGTACTCAAATAACGGCTCGCCGTCAAAATCAGCAAGTCCATGCGCATCCTTCGGAAAATGAGCCGGAACCCAGTCCAGTATTACCCCGATACCCTTCTTGTGGAAGGCATTGACGAGATACATGAAGTCCTGAGGCGTTCCGTATCGTGATGTAGGAGCATAGTATCCTGTAACCTGATAACCCCATGAACCGTCATACGGATACTCCGAAATACCCATGAGCTCTACATGGGTATAACCCATGTCAACTACGTATGAGACTAACCTGTCCGCGAGCTCCCTGTACGTGTAGAATCCATCATCACCGGTCCCCGGATGTCTCATCCATGATCCCGGATGAACCTCGTAGATAGACAACGGCTTCTCGTAGTATGGAGTATCGTCCATTCTGCTTTTCAGCCAGGCGCTGTCTGACCACTTGAAACCGTCAGTAGTCCAGAGGATGCTGGCTGTTCCAGGGCGAAGCTCCGCGTACTCGGCAAACGGATCCGCCTTATAGATCTTCTCGTCGTTGCTCCCATGGATCAGATACTTGTACATCTGGCCCTTTTGAGCATTCGGAATAAAGCACTCCCAGACGCCGATCCCGTCCGGCTTCACCCTGGTCATCGGAGCAGCCTGTTCATTCCAGCCGTTGAATTCTCCAATAACGTGGACTTCCTTTGCGTGAGGCGCCCAGAGATCGAAATAAAATCCGTCCTGTCCGTTCTCATTACCCGGATGAGCTCCCAGCTTTCTGAAGATGTCGTAATGTGTCCCCTGACCAAACAGGTATGCGTCTAACTCTGTAAAGTGACTCATTTCCCCGCCTCCTGTCTATTAAAAAAAATTACTCAATAATATCCTTTTCCTGAAGCATCGGCCGGCCATCGTCATCTGACATTCTTGCAGAGAAATGACTGAAAAATCCCTTGCTTCTCTTCTGGTTCCTTGCTATGCCCTCGTCTATGATATCCTTTACATCCTGAAGGCAGACTGTCTCATCGCTTCCCTGGAGCATTCCGATCCTGTCGTAAAGAGCCAGTATGCCCATGTCATCCATCGAATATCCGCACTCGAGTACGTAAACCTTTCCGAAGCTTACGAGCTCATCCAGCGTCATCTCCGGTATGGATAAGTGCTCTGTAAAATAATTCCAGAGCTTTGGCGCCCCTGCAGCAAGCTTTTTTAACTGATCCTCACTATCCTCAAGGATGAAAAGCGTGCCGGTCCTGTCATTTTCTATCAGAAGCGACAGGGAAACCGCGGTCTTATAGTTCATACCGCCGGCCTTTTCTATCATAAGGCTGCCGCCCTTTACTTTTGAAAGAAGTATATTCAGATCCTTGGAATTAAGCTTCTCACCGGTGATCCTGCCTGCTCCGCCCATCAGCTTTCCTGTCTCCTTCTGGGTTATCTGGACAAGCTTGCTCGCGAGCGCTGTTTTTCCAGAGCCATCAGGTCCTGAGATAGTGAGGTTTCCGGTCCTTATCGAACCGTCTGACTCACACTTGGCTTTAAGTGTACTTAAAGCCTTCTGAATCTGAGGCTTCATATCATGCACTTCCACAAAATAGCTGAGAACAGCCTTTTCCTCATCTGTATAATCCACATCTACGCTTGTATCGTCAAGCGCCGCGCTCTCTATCTGTTTCTCAAGTCCCGAAACATCTATATCAAGCACACGTGTCTTGTCGTCCACCTGGACAGGGGCCTTATTCTCCGGCTCCGCTGTGTCATGAGGCGTCTTGTCTGTGTCATCCGCAGATGGCTCTTCAGGCTTTTCCCCGTCAGAATCCTCTGCCACTGAGCTGTTTTTCTCTTCCGGTGCTGTCACGGCATTCTCTTCAGGCACTTTTTCTTCCTGTGGCTTCTCTACAGGCTTTTTCTCCTGTAATTCATCCGCTTCCTCTCCCGGATCGTCTGACATGGTATCTATGTCATGCTGAAGCATGTCATTTACGCCCTCAAGAATCTTCGCGGCGCTCCTGACTGTCTCATCGTCCGCGTTCTCAAGGATCGGCTTTTCCGGATCCTCCTGCTTTGATTCAGGCTTATTTAAGTATTCCTCCTTCAGAAGCTCCTCAGGAGAAACCCCGGCTTCAAGCTGCGGACTGATATTTACCAGGCGGTCCATGATCTGATTTGCTTCACGAAGCGCCTTTTCCTTGGCTTTCTCGAGATTTTTCTTCTTCGCGTCATTTAAAGCGGCCTCCATGGCACGCTTCTGCTTTCCCCAATCCTCTAGAACATCGCTTATGGTAAGCTGTCCGGCTACCTGCTCGTCCTCTCCTCCCTGAGGAAGGTTCAGGGCCAGCTGTCCGTCGTATTCCTCCGCGAGATACTGCTGATATGAGTCCTCTATCGGAGTCGCCGATTCCGTCTTCTTTTCATCCTCGTGCTTTGCCTTATGCTTTTCGAGGGCCGTCTGCTCGGCTGTCACATATGGGATATCTCCGACAAGCTCCTTTATGGCGTCCATATTCGAAGAGACCTCTCCGGCCTCAGTCGCCATCATGATCTCCTCGATATTTTTCCTGATCTCCGCCTGAAGATTTACGGTATCGAACTTTTCCGGCTTATCTTCTACCTGAGGTATGGTTATTGTATCAGAGAGATTGTCCCTGTTTAATCCGGCGCCTGCTGCCTTTGTGATCCTTCTGTACTGCTCTTCCTGCTCAGGTGTCAGGGCCTTATACATCATCTTCATCTCGAGAGCCTTTTCTACATAGGCTCCCTCTCCGAACCAGAGCGCGATCTTATCACAGAGCGCTGTACATTTGTCCTCGTCCCCATGCTTTCTGTACAGACAGGCCAGCTCAAAAGCCCACTTATCCATGAAATCCTCATCACAGAGATCCTCAAGGATTCCTATCAGCTCACCAGTATCGGCTCCCTGAGCCTTCCTGATCGTATATTTGATCACAAATCTCAGGCCGTCATGCGGCGCTATATCTACAAATTCCTTATAGTATGTTTCCGCCTCGTCAAATTCTCCCATTTTTACAGAGATCAGCGCCAGACGATAGATTATCATTCTGGCAATAGGAGACTTCTCATGAGCAATCTCTAAAATCTCACGGCTCTTCTCCAGATCTCCGGCCTCCTCGGCTATCTCGCTGGCACGCAGGAGAACATTGACATTCCTGATCTTCTGGTAACTGAGTGTATCAAGTACATTCACTGCCTCCTTCAGATCACCCTGACGAACCAGATTCTCGACCTGATCCATCTTTATTTTATACTCTGTTTTCTCCAACTTTGTGTACCTCGATAAATCTGCTTTTATTCATATATAGTACCATAGCAGAGGACGTTTTTCAAACAGTATCATTTTTTAGTCTGCTTGTTTTTTCTCTTTGACAGGATTTTTTCAATTATGCCGTTGTGTTTCTTTTTTCTGGTGTCTTTCCGCGGGATTATGCCGCCCGTCGAAGGATCTATATACCCCAGCTTCTCATAAGCCGAAGCTGGTACCGGCATCTTTTTCACACGGAGGTAGTGATCCGCTATCCTCCTGATTACCCACAGCGTAAGCGATACCATCGGAACGCCTATGATCATTCCCGGTATTCCAAAGAGTCCGCCTCCGACAACAATCGCGAATACAACCCAGAACGGTGAAACTCCTGTCGAGTCTCCAAGTATCTTTGGCCCAAGGAAATTTCCGTCAAACTGCTGCAGGATGATCACGAAGATCAGGAAGTAAATACCCTGCATCGGGTTGTTTACAAAGATCAGGGTGACAGTCGGGATAGCTCCGATGTACGGTCCGAAGATAGGGATGACGTTCGTCACTCCGATGATGACAGAGCATACCACCGCATACGGGAATCCAAAGATGATCATCGCGAAGTAGCAGATGATTCCGATAATGATCGAATCGATTATTTTTCCAATGATGAAGCCGTAGAACACCTCATCAGCCTTTCTGAAGGTCTCTACTATATGGTTTGCCGGCTTTACAGGAAAAATAGTGTAGATTATCTTCTTTGTCCATGCCTTGAAGGATTCCTTATCGATCAGCACATAGACGCAGACAAAAATACCAATGATAAGGTTTATCACGGTTTTTCCGACACTCATTCCCCACTTGGTCAGAGTATTGACCATCTGGTTCTGACTCTCAAGGTTGAAGTATTTGCGGATAAACTCCACGAGCTTATCGAGAGTATTGTCGATATTCTTGTTATCGCGGGCTGAATCCATCACATCCTTGAAGCGGTAATTCGTCAGCTTGTCCGCCCAGTCTATGACTCCGCGCACTTTTTCGTGGATGTGGTTCACCAGCTCATTTAATGTAGAAATAAACTGCGGGACAACGAGTACCAGGAAAAAAATAACCGCTGCCACGATCACAAGTATGGCCAGAATTGAGGAAAGTACCCGGATCCATTTGACCGGCTTTCCGTTTTCCGGCAGCTTTCTCTTTTTTCCTCTTCGCTTCGCGACAAAATCCGCGATCGAATTAAAGAGCCTTGAAAAAAACTTCATGATAGGATTAGAGAGATAGGCCATAACGGCACCGAAAAGTATCGGCTGGAAGACCTTTGTGACCACTCCCCAGCCGCTCGAGATCGATCCCCATCTCTTGATGATAAAGTATATGACGATCAGCGCAAAGCCTACAAGAAAAGCCTTTTTTGCTATAACCTTGTAGCGCGCGTTTTCTTCGTCACTCAGATAATCGCTCGGTCGTTTTTTCTTTTCCGGGTTCCCTTCAGACATATATACTCCTTATTTTTCAGTTATTTATTATGATATCCTTAATCGAATTCAAGCGTTATCGGACAGTGGTCGCTGCCTTCAACCTGTGTCTCTATCGTTGAATCCTTAACCCTTTCGGCGAATCTGTCAGATACGATAAAGTAGTCTATACGCCATCCAGCGTTTTTCTCTCTGGCGTGGAAACGGTATGACCACCAGGAGTAGATGTCTGTCTTATCCGGGTAGAGCATACGGAATGTATCTTTAAAGCCGCTTCCAAGCAGTTCGGTCATCTTCTGACGCTCTTCATCTGAAAAGCCTGCGTTCTGATGATTTGTGGCCGGGTTTTTCAGATCAATCTCTTCATGCGCGACATTCAGGTCGCCGCAATAAACGACCGTTTTTTTCTTATCGAGATCACACAGATATTTTCTGAGTGAATCTTCCCACTGCATCCTGTAATCAAGGCGCAGAAGTCCCTGCTTTGAATTCGGGGTGTAACAGCAGACCAGATAGTGGTCATCGAACTCACAGGTAATGACTCTTCCTTCAGCATCGCCTTCCGGCTCGCCGATCCCATAGGTCACCGCTAACGGTTCTTTTTTTGTAAAGACAGCCGTACCCGAATAACCCTTCTTTTCGGCGTAATTCCAGTACTGGTGGTAGCCCTCGAGCTCCTTGTCTATATCGACCTGGCCTTCCTGCAGCTTTGTCTCCTGCAGACAGAAGGCATCCGCGCCGGCCTCACTGAAGTAGTCGAAGAATCCTTTTTTTATACAGGCTCTAAGCCCGTTAACATTCCAAGATACGTATTTCATTGTTTTTATATGATACTTCCCACGCCCCGGCCGGGGTGTGGGAAGCGTAACTGATTACTTATTATTGTGTGCTCTGTAGTAGTTTATAAGGCAGCCGTCCTCTATGATCTCTCTCTCATCATCAGTAAGCTCGCCCATAGTAAGCGTAAACGGCACAAGGCCGCCGTCCTTTACGACGTACGCTTCTATCTCTGTCTTCTTATCGCGGATGTCGCTGAAGACATTCGGTATGAAGAGGTAGTCACCGTTCTTAAACGGAAGATCTCCGGCAGGGATCGTGAACGGAAGCATGCCCCAGTTGATAAGGTTGCTTCTGTAACGCTTTGTGGCGTACTCATTCGCGATATTTGCCCAGCCTCCGAGTACCTTCTGGCAGCTTGCTGCCTGCTCACGGGCTGAACCGTCTCCTGGCTTTACCGCAAAAATAGTGCTTCCGACTCCGATATTGTGACGGTTGATATCCGCGAACTTAGTGTGGATGGCGTTCATCACGTCATGGAAATCCGGATCTGCATCGCCCGGGCAGCTGTCTGCCTCAATAGCCTTCTGGATCTTCTGGACTGCCTTAGCGCGTCCTACGTACCCCGGATCCTTTCTCGAAAGAGTAAACTCTGCCAGAGCCATAGGATTCGATCTGTAAGATGAGGTCTCTCCTGACGGGATCAGCTCGTCTGTAGTCGTGACAGGATCGTGGATCTCTGATACGACCTTAAGGATCAGGTTCTCAGGAAGCGGGCTCATAGCCGGCCAGTCCTTGATATTCGGTCCGAACTTCACCTCTACTGAAGGATCTGCGACACCGTGGCTGTCGAATACACGGTTCTTGTAGATCTCGCTGTCAAAGAAATACTTCGGCTTTGTGAAATCCACGTCGATCTCGTCTGCTCCTGTAAGGAAGCCCTTGTTTGCTGCCGTAGCTGCGATAGAACGCGCATCCATCAGAGCTACTGACGCGATCTGTCCGTTCTGGAGCTTTGAGCCCTCTCTGTTCGGGAAGTTTCTCGTGGAGTGACGGATAGAGAAGCCGTTGTTGGCAGGCGTATCTCCCGCACCGAAGCAAGGACCGCAGAATGCTGTCTTTACGATGGCGCCGGTAGCCAGAAGGTCTGCTACGCAGCCGTTCTTTGCCAGCTGCATGAAAATAGGCGTAGACGCAGGATAAACACTTAAGGTAAAGTCATCTGAACCGATGCTCTTTCCTCTTAAAATATCCGTGGCGTCGCAGATGTTCTCATAGCCGCCGCCTGCGCAGCCCGCGATGATTCCCTGGTCCACATAGAGCTTTCCGTCATGGACCTTGTCCTTCAGATGGAAATCCACATCCTCGCCGAGGGAAACCTTTGCTCTCTTTTCGGTATCGTCGAGGATATCCATGAGGTTTGCCTTGAGCTCCGCGATAGTATAGGTATTAGAAGGATGGAACGGCATAGCGATCATAGGACGGATCTCCGAGAGATCAATCTCGACACAGCCGTCATAGTAAGCGAGGTCTGCCGGATGAAGCGGCTTGTAGTCGTCCTTTCTGCCGTGGATCTCGTAGAACTCCTCTGTCCTGTCGTCGCACTCCCAGATGGAGGAAAGGCAGGTCGTCTCAGTAGTCATGACATCGACTCCGATACGGTAATCTACAGAGAGATTTGCGATACCAGGTCCTACAAACTCCATGACCTTGTTCTTTACATAGCCGTTCCTGAATACCTCTCCGATGATAGCAAGAGCTATATCCTGAGGTCCTACGCCCTTTACCGGTTTTCCCTTCAGATAGATCGCAATAACGCCCGGCATATTGATATCGTAGGTCTTGCCAAGAAGCTGCTTTACAAGCTCAGGTCCGCCCTCGCCCATGGCCATGGTTCCCAGAGCACCGTATCTGGTATGGGAATCGGAGCCGAGGATCATTTTGCCGGTGCACGCAAGCATCTCACGGGCAAACTGGTGGATTACAGCCTGATGAGGCGGTACATACATGCCGCCGTATCTCTTGGCGCATGAAAGTCCGAACATGTGGTCATCTTCGTTTATCGTTCCGCCTACCGCGCAGAGACTGTTATGG
>JBJELA010000107.1:0-2774 GCA_051878915.1 Candidatus Weimeria sp. | reverse complement strand
AGGAGCCTTATGAGAGATCCGTAAATACAGTCTTCCAGAACTACGCACTCTTCCCGAACATGAATGTATATGACAACATCGCCTACGGACTGAAGGTAAAGAAGGTACCGAAGGGCGAGATCAGGGAGCGCGTCACACAGATGCTTAAGCTCGTACAGCTTGAGGGCTTTGAAAAAAGAAGGATCACCCAGATGTCAGGAGGCCAGAAGCAGCGAGTTGCAATAGCCAGAGCGCTGATCAACAGACCAAAGGTGCTGCTTCTCGATGAGCCTCTCGGAGCGCTTGATATGAAGCTCAGAAAACAGATGCAGATCGAGCTGAAGAGACTTCAGAAAAAGCTGGAGATCACCTTCGTATATGTTACCCATGATCAGGAAGAGGCTCTGACGATGAGCGACAGGATAGCAGTCATGAGCGCCGGAGTCATCGAGCAGATCGGAACTCCGAAGGAAATCTACCTGAAGCCGCGCACGAGATTCGTGGCAAACTTCATCGGTGAGTCGGATCTGTTCGACGGCATCATCACCGGGGAAAAGGACGGAGTCCTGTCAATCGGAACAGAGGTCGGAACTGTAGAAGGCCTTGCAGCAAACACCACTATTGGTACTGTAAAAGTAAACGATCCCGTTTCTATCTGCGTGAGACCTGAGCACATGAAGGTTTCAACCGAAAAGCCGGATGGATTTTCAATTCAGGCTGTCGTAAAGGACAAGATCTTCGTAGGAAACCTGATAAAGGAGATCGCCGTTATAAACAACGGAAACGAGATAAAAATCAACAGCATCAACGCGTCTGATCTTCCGGATCCTGGAAGCAACGTATATCTGTCCTGGGACTTAAAGGACGCTGTCGTTATTCCTGAGAGAAGCGAGATAACCCTCGATACAGCTGAAAAGCTCAAGGAGGTGGTATAAATGAGTGACATAAGTGTAAAAGCGCAGGCCGAGTCAGGCAGCGCCCCTGAAAGTACTGCTTCCGATAAAAAGGTAAGGCACGGCAGAAAACAGTCCATCAGGGCCACTATTTCAAACATCATCATGTGCGGACCGATGACGATCTGGTCGGTGCTGTTTATCCTGATTCCGGTCGTGATGCTGGTTTTCATGAGCTTCATGACAAAGGGACTTCTTGGAAAGATAGAGTACAGGTTCACACTGGCGAACTATACAGAGATACTGAAACCGGTATATTTTAATGTAGTAAGAGAATCTCTTATCATCGCCCTCTGGACTACAGTCCTTACCGTTCTTATGGGCTATCCTTTAGCAATGGTAATGAGCAGGCTGAAGAAAAAGACTACAGGAGTCATCACCATCCTGCTGATGCTTCCGCTCTGGGTTTCAGGACTCGTAATCCTCTACAGCTTCGTTATTATGCTTAACAACTCAGGAACAATAAACACTTTCCTGATGAACATAGGACTTATCAAAAAGCCGCTTCAGCTCCTCTACAACAATTTCTCGGTTACAGTCGGTATGGTCTACATGTTCCTGCCATTCGCGGTTCTTCCGATGTATTCTTCTATTGAAAAATTAGATCCTTCACTTATAGAAGCTTCGAAGGATTTAGGAGCGAATCCTGTGGTTACATTTTTTAAAGTAACACTTCCACTCACTTCACCAGGAATCTTCGCCGGAGTAATCCTTACTTTTATCCCATGTATCGGATACTACATGGTAACAGATATGCTCGGAGGCGGCACCAGCATGCTTGTAGGAAACCTGATCTACAGACAGTTTACTATTTCGAGGAACTGGCCGTTCGGAGCGGCTCTTTCAGTTATCCTCTCACTTGTAATCCTTGTGATGGTGCTGATCTACACGAAGCTCGGCGGAGATCTCGACGATCTCGCGTCGTAGAAAGGAGTCAAATATGCCTAAGGAAAAGAAAAAAGGCCATGGCCTCAAGGTGGCAGGCAATATTTATCTGGTGGTCATAATGATCCTTCTTTATGCGCCAGTTGCGGTAATGATCAGATTCAGCTTCAATAACAGCCGTGCAAATGTGACCTGGCGTGGATTTACTACAAAGTATTACACCCAGCTGTTTGGCGATGCGAACCTGTGGCAGATCTTTCTTACAACACTCTTTATCGCTATAGTGGTTACTCTGATAGGAACACTTATAGGAACGATGGGAGCTGTAGGACTCAGCAAGGCGAAGTTTCCTGGGAAAAAGCTGATCACGAATTCAGTCTATTTTCCTATTGTAATCCCTGAGATCGTGCTCGCAGTCGCAATGCTTCTGATGTTCAACGGGGCAGGCGTAAGCCTCGGCATCCCGACCATTATCATAGGTAATGTCACCCTTGTACTCCCGTATGTTTACATCACAGTAAAAGCAAGACTTGTAGGAATGGATCCTTCTATTGAGGAGGCTTCGATGGACCTCGGAGCAGACAGGTTCTATACATTTACACATATTACGATGCCTGAGATCATGCCGGGAATTATCGCCGGAGCCTTCATGAGCTTTTCACTTGTTCTCGATGAGCTGATCATCACAAGTTTCCTGACAGACGCCGAGACAGTAACACTTCCTATCAAAGTATATTCTATGATCAAGAAGGGAATCTCTCCTGAGATCAACGCTCTTACTACTATAGTATTTTTAGCAGCGCTTCTGCTTGTATTTGGATACCTTCTGATCACTGATCTGGCAGAGAAGAGAAAGAGAAGGCTTGCAGCATGAGAGGAGGGAATGAAATGGAAGCGGAAAAAATCATATACGGAAAGATTTTTACATCAGACAGCGAAAACTCAATTGCTGAGGGA
>JBJELA010000106.1:0-2777 GCA_051878915.1 Candidatus Weimeria sp. | reverse complement strand
ATCGCGGTGAGGGAGATCCGATGAAAGCTGAATTCCTACTGCCTGATTTCGTCGAGGAGCTCCTTAAGAGAGATGAAATCGATGTCCGTGTTTTCTGTTCCAACGACACCTGGTATGGCCTTACCTACAAGGAGGATATTCCGTCAGTCAGGGAGGCTTTTAAGAGAATGGTGGACGAAGGAGTGTATCCGAGTCCGCTGTTTACAGATTAACTGATCAGATCTATGATATCCGAGAGGCTCTTTGCTGTAGCGAAGAGCTTCTTTTTCAGTTCCGGATCAGGTTCTGTCAGATCGGGAACCATGATGGTATCCATCCCGGCGTTGATCGCTGACATGCAGCCGTTTGGGGAATCTTCAACAGCGAGACATTCAGAAGGCGTGAGGCCAAGACGCTCCGCCGCAAGCAGATACGGCTCCGGATGAGGTTTTCCGCGCTTCGCCTCGTGAGCGCTGATCACATCATCGAAGTGCTCGTAGAGACCGGCACTCTTAAGCCTCTCTTCAGCGGCTGGCAGATTTGTGGCTGTGACGACTACAGCCTTGATGCCTGCCTTGTGGCAGTAGCCCAGGATTTCCATGATGCCAGGCTTGAGTGGCACAGGATGATCCAGCAGATATTTCCTGACAGAGTCGGCTACAGCGGTGTGGAGCTTCTGATAGTCCACTGCTTCTTTATGTCTGTCTTTCATGAGCTTCTCGGAGTCCCTGCTGTTTAAGGATCTGAGATCAAGTGAATCCTGCCGGGTGAATTCAGTCATCCCGAGATCCCCTGCGCACTGGTTCCAGTAGTGATTGTATATTTTTTCGGTGTCTGTGATAGTGCCGTCCATATCGAACAGAACGGCCTTCCAGTTTTTCTTCATAAAAACTCCAAATGATAATTTTTTTAGTTTCGTAGCACAATTATAACAGATTTTGAATGAACGCACACATTTTTCTCCAAATCAGATAAAATAAAGAAAATAAGGCTAACACAATCTATAAAAGGAGTAAACAGGTGAGAAAAAGAATTGTAAATTCAATCATAGCAGCAGCACTGGTCTGCGCGTGTCTGGTCACTGGCTGCGCAGGCGGCAATACCACAAGCAGTACCGGGAAGGCATCAAATGTCTCTTACATGGAGAGCATCAACGGAGCCCTCAAGGAGAACGTGCCGGATGATAAGTACCGTACGACTTATGAGATATTTGTCGGATCGTTCTATGATTCAGATGGAGATGGAATCGGTGACCTCAAGGGCGTTGAGGAGAAACTCGACTACATAAAGGATCTCGGCTTCAATCAGATCTGGCTGATGCCCATCTGTCCGTCACCTACCTATCATAAGTACGATGTGAGCAACTATATGGCGATAGATCCGGATTATGGCACAATGGAGGATTTTGAGAGTCTCGTGGCAGCCTGCCATAAGAAGGGAATAAAGATCATTACAGACCTGGTTTTAAATCATACCTCAGTAGAGCATCCGTGGTTTCAGAAGGCAAAGGAGTACCTGAAGAGCCTGAAGGACGGCGAGAAGCCGGATGTAAAGAAGTGTCCGTATGTAAACTACTATAATTTCACCCGCGAAGAGGGCGAGAGCGGCTATTCCCAGCTGGCTGGCAGCATGTGGTATTATGAGGCACAGTTCTGGGAAGGCATGCCGGACCTGAATCTTGATAACAAGGCTGTCAGGAACGAGATTAAAAAAATAACCGATTTCTGGCTCGATAAGGGCGTTGATGGTTTCAGGCTTGACGCGACGACCAGCTATTATACCGGAAATGAAGAGAAGAATATCAAATTCCTGAAATGGCTGAATGATGAAGTAAAGGCAAAGGATCCGGATGCCTATATGGT
This sequence comes from Candidatus Weimeria sp., assembly GCA_051878915.1. Taxonomy (GTDB): domain Bacteria; phylum Bacillota; class Clostridia; order Lachnospirales; family Lachnospiraceae; genus Weimeria. Next base: position 936 of record JBJELA010000106.1, on the reverse strand, counting down.
AGGTGAGTGCTGGACTGACCTCGCTACCTACGCGAGATATTATCAGAGCGGAGTAGACAGTTTCTTTGACTTTGACTTCGCAAACACCGATGGAGTAATAAAGAAAACGGTAAACGGAGAGACTACCGCAAAGGGCTATGGCGAGGAGATGGTCACAGCTCAGGATAAGATAGCAAAGAATTCAGATGGAAAGGGCATCGAAGCACCGTTCTACACTAATCACGACCTGGCCCGTTCAGCCGGATACTATCCGGGAGATGACGGCTCGAAGACAAAGTTCGCGGAGGGACTGAACCTTATGATGAGCGGATGTGCCTTTGTCTACTACGGCGAGGAGATCGGAATGAAGGGCAGCGGAAGTGACGAGAACAAGCGTGCGCCGATGTACTGGACCTCAGACGATACGGCAAAGGGCATGACAAAAGGCCCGGAGGCTATGGACGACTTCGAAATGAAGTACGATCCGGAGGACAAGCAGATAAAGTCAGACTCCTCAATCCTGAACTATGTAAAGCAGGCCATAAAGCTCCGTAACTCGTTCCCGGCAATAGCCCGTGGAACCATAACGCTTGATGAGAACGCGTCAGGCGATGACATCCTCGTTATCACAAAGACACCGTCAGATTCTTCATATGATCCTGTTGTCTTAGTCTATAACACAGGCGATAAAGCCGCGACACTCAAGGCGTCAGATCTGCCGGATGGCTTCACCACGCTGTCCGGAGTCCTTACAGTGGACAAGAATAAGATTACAGAAAAGGACGGCACGATCACGATGCCGAAGGAAAGCATTGCGGTTTATACGAAGAAGTGAATTTCTGTCAGGTCATCTGACGCAGACATATAATAAGTGAATTTTTGTCGGGACTTCTGACGCATTCAGTCAAGTCCTAATTTTGGTGTAAATTCCAACGAACAGCTCATGTATAATAATAT
>JBJELA010000105.1:0-13823 GCA_051878915.1 Candidatus Weimeria sp. | reverse complement strand
GTTCGAGGATAACCCTGATTATGATGAAAAGCAGGTTGAAGCGATAAGAAAGGATACCATAGACGAGCTTTCTGTCATCAGAGAGAAGGGCTTTGTCGAGTATATCCTTATAGTCTGGGACTATATCAACTGGGCGAATACCCACGGCTGCAAGACAGGACCGGGCAGAGGCTCCGCAGCAGGAAGCCGTGTCTGCTACTGTATCGGGATCACTACAGTAGATCCTGTAAAATACAATCTCCTTTTTGAAAGATTTCTGAACCCTGAGCGTGTTTCAATGCCTGATATCGACGTTGACTTCGAGGATAAGGAGAGAAGCCGCGTAATAAACGACTACATCTTTAAAAAATACGGTCAGGACCATGTGAGCCTTATCACGACCTTCCAGAATATGAAGGCGAAGGCTGTGATAAAGGATGTGGGACGCGCGATGGGAATCCCGTTTTCAGTTACGAACCGGGTGTCAAAGCTTATCCCGAATGAGCTGAACATCACGCTTTCTGACGCTCTTGAAAAGAGCCCGGACTTAAAGGCTGTTTCGGAAGAATCGGAAGAAAACAGAAGATGGTTTTCCACCTCGATGGAGCTTGAGGGAATCCCGAAGTCCACAGGAGTCCATGCGGCAGGAGTAGTCATCTACCCTGAGAAGGCCGATGAGTGCATGCCGCAGGGAAGGTCAAAGGACGGGACGCCAGCCTGCGAGTATAACATGATCCAGCTCGAGCAGCTGGGATACCTGAAGATGGATTTCTTAGGCTTAAGGACTCTTACGGTTATAAAGGACGCTGTAAAAAATGTCCATGATTCAAAGGGAAAGGACATAGATATAGATCACATCGACCTCGACGATCAGAACGTGCTCTCCTTTATAGGAACCGGAAAGACCGATGGAGTTTTCCAGCTGGAGTCTTCGGGAATGCAGTCCTTCATGAAGGAGCTTAAGCCTTCGCATTTTGAGGATATCATAGCCGGCATTTCACTTTACAGGCCGGGACCTATGGATTTTATCCCGGATTATATAAAGGGAAAAAAGGATCCTGAGGCTGTAGTCTACAAATGCGCCGGACTTGAGCCCATCCTGAAGGATACCTACGGCTGCATAGTCTACCAGGAGCAGGTAATGCAGATAGTCCAGCGCCTTGCCGGCTATTCCATGGGGCAGGCTGATATCGTGCGCCGCGCGATGTCTAAAAAGCACCAGGATGAGATCGATGCCGGACGCCACACCTTTGTCTATGGAAACGATATTCCTGAGGGTGAAAAGGGCTACGTGCCGGGCTGCATAAAAAATCACATCTGTGATACGGACGAGGAATCAGAGCGTGTCGCAAATGAGATCTACGATTCGATGATCGACTTCGCGAAGTACGCCTTCAATAAATCCCATGCGGCCTGCTATGCGGTCCTGAGCATGCAGACAGCTTATCTGAAGTATTACTACCCGGCGGAGTATATGGCAGCTCTGCTCACATCAGTAATGGACTCTTCGGGAAAGATGATCGACTACCTGAATGCCGCGAAGGGAATGGGGATAAAGGTCCTTCCACCGGATGTAAATACGGGCGTCGGAGAATTTTCCGTCGAGGGAGATGATATCCGCTTCGGCTTAAACGCCATCAAGGGTATCGGCGGAAATCTCGTGGAAGAGATTATTGCTGAAAGAAACCGTGCAGGAAAATTCATCTCTTACGATGATTTCCTTACCCGCTGCATGCCGCTCGGACTTAAGAAAAATCAGGTCGAAAACCTTGTAAAATCAGGCGCCTGTGACTGCTTCGGCTACCACAGGAGAGAGATGTATGCCGGGATCGGTTCGATGATGGACGATATCGCGAGGGAGCAGAAGGATTCGGTGTCAGGACAGATGTCCTTTATGGACATGCTTGGCACTGAGGAGCGGAAGAACTTTGAGCACAAGGTTCCGAGCGCGCCTGAGTTCGACCGTGACATGAAGCTCTCGTTTGAGAAGGAGGTGCTTGGGATCTACATCAGCGGACATCCGTTAGAGGAGTATCTGCCGGTCATAAAGAAGAACGTAAACCTCTCCTCAAAGGATTTCAGGCTCGATGACGAAACCGGAGTACCCGCAGTAAAACAGAACCAGCACGGGACGATCGCTGTCGTGATAACAGACATCTCGGTAAAGTACACGAAGACCAACAGGGCAATGGCCTTTGTTACAGGAGAGGATCTTTCAGGCTCGCTTGAGATGATATTTTTCCCGGACTGCTATGATAAGTACAGGAGCGAGCTCAAGGATGACCTGAAGTGCCTTGTGAAGGGCCACGCGTCTGTAGATGATGAGAAGGACGCAACCTTTATAGCTGATGAGCTGACAGATTTCGAGAGCATACCAAAGGAGGTCTGGATCAGATTCCCTGACATGGCATCCTACGAGAAAAACAGAAGGGCTCTCGATGACCTGGTAAACAACACAGAGCCCGGTAAGGATTCATGCATCATCTACATCGCGGCTACAAAGCAGATGAAGCACCTTCCAAAGACCATAGATTCGGACGGACTTTTTATAGATCTGCTTATGAAAATAGCCGGTGAGAAAAATGTCTCCGTGACCGGTGGCAGAATATAGACTAAAGCTCTTGAAACTGGAGCTGAAAAGAATTAAAATGAACGGCGGAGAAATATTTTTGGAGGAAAAATGATATGGCTAATGAAGTAAAGACTATAGGTGTACTTACCAGTGGCGGCGACGCGCCTGGAATGAATGCCTGCATCAGAGCGGTTGTTCGTCAGGCTATTGCCAGAGGAAGAAAAGTAATGGGTATCCGCAGAGGATATGCCGGTCTTCTGAATGAGGAGATCGAGCCTATGGATACTCACAGCGTTTCAGATATCATTTCAAGAGGCGGTACTATTTTACAGACTGCCCGCTGCCTTGAGTTCAAGGAGCTTGAGTACCAGAAGAAGGCTGCTGATATCTGCCGCAAGAACGGAATCGATGGACTTGTAGTTATCGGAGGAGACGGTTCTTTCAAGGGAGCTCAGAAGCTCTCAGCTCAGGGAATCAATACCATCGGAGTTCCTGGAACGATCGATCTCGATATCGCCTGCACTGATTACACCATAGGATTTGATACAGCTGTAAACACAGCAATGGAAGCTATCGACAAGGTTCGTGATACTTCTACCTCTCATGAGAGATGCTCTATCATCGAGGTCATGGGACGCGGCGCCGGATACATCGCTCTGTGGTGCGGCATCGCAAACGGCGCTGAGGATGTTCTTCTTCCTGAGCTCTATGATTATGATGAGCAGACTATCGTAAACCACATCATCGATGGCAGACGCCGCGGAAAGCAGCATCATATCATCGTAAACGCTGAGGGCATCGGACATTCAGCTTCCATGGCAAAGCGTATCGAGGCTGCTACAGGAATTGAAACCCGTGCTACTATCCTCGGCCATATGCAGCGTGGCGGTTCACCTACAGCTATGGACAGAGTCTATGCTTCTACAATGGGCGCTATGGCCGTAGATCTTCTCTGCGAGGGAAAGAGCGACAGGCTTGTAGCTCACAAGCATGGCGACTTTGTAGACTTTGATATAGACGAGGCTCTCGCTATGCAGAAGACTCTTGATCCGTATCAGGTAGAGATCTGCAAGACACTTGGAAACAGCGACTACAAGATTAAAGACTAAGTGATCACTTCAAAAAATAACGAGCTGATCAAATATATCAGAAAAGTTTCCTCTAAGGCAAAGACACGCAGGCAGGAGCAGGTATTTTTCGCAGAGGGGAGACGGCTCCTGTCTGAAACGCCGCCTTCTCTCCTTGAAAAAATACTTGTGTGTGAGGATTTTTCATTTGGAGATACTCCGGCGGACGATAAGCTGCGGCGCGTCATAAATACCTGCGGGGATATCGAAGAGGTCTCGGCAGGAGTCTTTTCGGAAATATCCGACACGAGCCACAGCCAGGGAATTGCGGCAATAGTAAGGCAGCCCTCCTATCAGCTTGAGGATCTGCTTTCCGGGACGCCGCTTCTTCTGGTGCTTGAGAACATTCAGGATCCCGGGAACTTAGGCACGATGGTACGGACAGCTTTAGGAGCCGGCGCTACCGGGATTGTGATGACAAAGGACTGCGTCGATATTTTTTCACCAAAGGCAGTCAGGTCTACAATGGGCGCCCTCTATCGCGTGCCGTTTGTTGTAGCTGGTGACGCGGCTTCGGTTTTTGACCTGCTCCGTGGAAAAGTAAGATTTTACGCTGCTGCCCCTGGCGGAGAGAAACCATACGACCGCTTTGATTATAGTAAGCCTTCGGCTTTCGTCATAGGAAATGAGGGTAACGGCTTAAGGCCTGAGACGATCGCAGCCTGTGATGAGAGGATGATGATCCCGATGGAGGGTGATCTCGAATCGCTTAATGCCGCAATGGCAGCCGGAATACTTATGTATGAGGCGCACAGACAACGTCATGAAGATTTGGTTTAAGCTTGTTAAAAACAGCCATATCATAAAGGATACGACCATCACAGATGATAGTGATGACACCAGGACTCACAAGGTCTTTAATTCCCTGGAGAAGGCCTGCCATGAATTCGATACAGGAATTCCGGCGTGGCTGGATCTGAATATAAAGGATTTCAAACGGTTCGCGAGAACCCGCTTTACTCAGGATTCGTTTGTTGAGACGATCGAGGGAGATTATCCCGAAATTGAAGTTATAGAAGAGGATTGAAAAATGGACCAGATCGCTTATCTGCATCTGCTTGACGGGGAAAAGGAGGTTGACAGCTGGACGAGGATCATGCTGTTATACTCCTCCGCGTTAGAAGAAATAAATACGAAAATCGCAATCCTTAACGAGGAATTCAAGCAGACTCACCGCTATAACCCTATTGAGTACGTGAAGAAGCGCAGGAAATCACCTGAGAGCATTTCAAAGAAGCTCAGGCGGATGGGCTATGAGGATAACATCGAAAACATGGTGACATACTGCAATGATATCGCCGGAATCCGTATAGTCTGCTCATTTACCTCGGATATCTACAGGCTTGCTGATATGATAGGCAGGCAGTCTGATATCACGGTGCTCTCGATAAAGGATTACATAAAGCATCCCAAGGCCAGCGGCTACAAGAGCTATCATATGATAGTGACTATCCCGATCTTCCTTTCCGACAATGTGGTGGATACCAAGGTCGAGATCCAGATCAGGACTATCGCGATGGATTTCTGGGCCTCACTCGAGCATAAGATCTACTACAAGTTCGAGGGTGACGCTCCTGAATACATCAGCCACGACCTTCGCGAGTGTTCTCATATCGTTTCCATGCTCGACGCGAAGATGCTCTCCTTAAACGAGGCTATCATGCGTGAGAAGAAGAAGCAGAGCGATGAGCTGACTGTAGAGAAGGGTGCACACCAGCGCCTCGAGTCACTTCTGAATGCCAAATCGAATTCAAAATAAAATTATGCTGATAAGGTTCCGCGGTCCGCGGGACCTTTTTTATGCGTGGGTTCTATTCACGGCGCCTCCCCAATCAGACCGCAGACCAGCCGCGCTTACGCGCGTCTGCCGCATCTTCGATGCTGAAAGTCTGCGGTTGTTGGGGAGGTTCCTGTTTCACAGGCAGGCTTCTGTGGGTGTTCTATCGTCCGCACAAGCGCGTCCGTCGTGAACACCCACAGAAGCACGCCGTGAATAGTAACCATGAATTATTCATGTTAGCCATGCCTAAATTTACCACTTGATTTTGTACTGATTAACTGTTATAATGCTCTTTGTATACAGTACAAGAGAAAAAACAATTCCCTGATGTGCAATTTTCAGAACATGACTTGATTTTTTCAGGGGAGTTTAGGAGGGCACGTGCAGCAGACTATTGAAAAGGCATACGCGAAGCTGAATCTGGGCCTGCGGATCACTGGAAAGCGCGATGACGGTTATCATCTGCTCTCCATGGTCATGCAGACTGTAAGCCTCTTTGATAAGATCGGGATCTACAGGACCAATGACAGCGATGAGATCTCTATGGATATGGACTTTGGAGGAAGGCATCCGGAGGAGGAGATCACCTGTGATGATGACAACCTCTGTGTAAAGGCAGCAAAGCTTATCTGCAGCAGGCTGCCCGAAAGCCACGGCTATTACCTGCATCTCGTAAAGCTTATCCCGTCGGCTGCCGGCATGGCGGGCGGAAGCTCTGACGCGGCAGCAGTGCTCAGAGGTATAAATAAGCTGGAGAACGGTTATTTTTCAAAGAAGGAGCTTCTCGATATGGCCATAAGGCTCGGGGCGGACGTGCCGTACTGCATTGATGGCGGGCTTGCTCTCTGCGAGGGCATCGGGGAAGAGATCACTCCGATAGACGCGGATTTTGACGCGCTCTTTCTTATCGCAAAGCCGCCGGAGGGAGTTTCCACACCGGCTGCCTACCGCTACTACGACGAGCATCCGGACACGGAGCATGGCGATATAGCCGGTGTCATCGAGGGCATCAGGAATAACGATATTTTTCTTATAAGTGAAAATATTCACAACGACCTCGAAAATGCCGCAAAGCATTTCTGCCCTTCCATCGAAGAGATAGAGGAGCTGATGCTTACGGACGGGGCGGTCGTTTCAAGGGTAACAGGCAGCGGTCCCGCGGTCTTTGGCATTTTTGAAACAGATCAGGACAGAAAAAAGGCAGCGTCTGATTTAAGAGACGCCGGACTTGCCGTAGATATTATTTACGCAAACTGTATCAGACCAGATTATGAACAGGGAGAAAGGATTTGACTTATGGAACTCAAACTCGATATGAACTCATATCTGCCACTCCGGGATGTGGTATTTCAGACACTCCGCGACGCGATCTTAAAGGGTGAGCTGCAGCCGGGAGAAAGGCTGATGGAAATTCACCTCGCGAACAAGCTCGGTGTGTCGAGGACTCCGATCAGAGAGGCAATCAGAATGCTCGAGAAGGAGGGACTCGCTGTCACAATCCCGAGAAAGGGAGCGCAGGTCGCGCAGATGACAGAGAAGGATCTTCTCGATGTGCTTGAGATAAGGGACGCCCTTGACGAGCTGGCTGTCTCTGACGCCTGCAAGAGAATGGAGAAGGAGGACTTTGAACAGCTGGAGAAGGCCATGAACGATTTTGTTGAGGTCACGAAGACAAAGGACGTCCGCGCGATTGTTGAGGCGGATGAGGCCTTTCACAATGTGATCTACAGCTCCACGAAGAACCCGAAGCTCTGGCATATAATCAAGAACTTAAAGGAGCAGATGTACCGCTACAGATACGAGTACGTAAAGCAGGATAAGGATTACAACGATCTCGTGGAGGACCATTCGAAGATCGTTGACGGCCTGAAGAGAAAGGATGTCGACTACGTGAGAGCTGTGATGCACAACCACCTTCAGAACCAGGTCGATTCAGTAAGCCGTGTGATAAGAGAACAGAACGACGCTACCGCAAAAAAGAAATCAGGAGAAGGCTGATGAGCGCAGATGTAAGGATTCACATGAAGTCTGTCCAGAAGGCGGGAGAGGAGACGGATGTAAGTCAGACTGACGCCGCCGGCCGCCTCACTGTCTCGGCTGATCAGAGATTTATTCTGCGATTTAGTACTTCTGATGAATATGGAACCACCTCGACTACTATAAAGTCAGATGATTCAGGGCGCGTTACAGTGACACGCAGGGGATCTTCGCAAACAAAAATGGAGTTCGACGTCAATACGCCGACTCCATTTATTTATCATACCCCGATGGGTACTCTTGAATTCATGCTGAAGACCTGTGAGATATCTGCAGTCACAGGCAGTGAACCATCACTTTCGCTTACTCTCAGATATACCATCTATAATACAGGCGCACCTGTATCTGAAAACAGCATCGAGCTTACTGCTGTCTGATCATCAGCCCTGCTGCTCCTGCTCCTTGAGCTTCCTCTGGGCCCAGGCACGGAGCCCTTTCCTCTTCTTTGCCGGAGGGGTGATATGCTTTCCATGGACACCGGTTATGGAGCTGATGTAGAGGCCTGAAACCTTCGCCTTGATCTCCTGCTTTACAGGAACCATTTCAAAAACCTCCGGATCACAGATAAAAGACATGACCTTCGGGCCGACCTTTGCCTTTACGATAGGCACCTTCGCGCGCTTTGTGTACCATGGGCTGTTCGCAGTGACTGAGTCTGGCAGACCTGCCTCGGACAGCTTCATTTTTTTCTTATCGATCACAAGCATCGTATACTGCTGCGCAGTGGCCTGGATCTGCTCATCCTGCTCAGCCTGGCGCTTCTGGGCCTTTTTTCCGAGAACAGCTAAAAATATGGTGACGCCGACAAGAATCGCAGCGATCACAATAAGAACTATTACACCTGTTGACATTCTATAAACCTCCAAAATATAAAGCTTTTTCCTGTCTGTGTCAGACAGCATTCACATTTTATCATTTAAGCTCGAGGAATACAACCACAGGTTGAAGTTTTTATATTCTTATGATAAAATACCACCCGTTATGAAAAAAAGAGTAATAGCTCTGATTCTCGCTGGCATGCTGCTGGCTACGGGATGCGGACAGAGCAACAGTTCAGGCAGCGCAGAAAAATCTGCAAGTGAGGACGCCAGCGCAGATGCAGAGGTAGCAGACTACAAGGCGTCCGATTATGTGACACTGGGTAAGTACAAGGGCGTTACAGTAACCCTTACAAAGACCTACAGTGATGACGACGATGCGGTAAAGGACTATGAGGAAACGCTTATAGATGATGCCGGCGGAAATTACGCTGAGGATAAAACCCAGAAGACGGTTAAGAAGGATTCCATTGTAAATGTCGATTACAAGGGCATAAAGGATGGAGAGGCCTTTGATGGCGGTTCCGCGTCTGATGTCACTATCGATGTCAAAAACAACGAGGACGCTTCAAGCGGAACAGGATATATTGACGGCTTCACTGACGGACTTGTAGGAGCAAAGGTCGGAGAGACCGTAAGCTCAAAGGTTACCTTCCCGGAGAATTACCAGGCAGAGGAGCTGGCTGGCAAGGAGGTCACCTTCGAGTTCAAGATCAACTATATCTGCAAGAAGATCTCTGCGGATGAGGTCTCAGCTGATTTCCTGAAGAAGAATTTTGATGTGGATTCAAAGGACGCGTTCTTTGACTACGCAAAGAAGAAGCTTAAGGAAAAGAACGAGTCAGACAAGACCACAGAGGCGAGAAAGCTGGTTGAAAAGGCGGTAGAGAAAAATTCAAAGGTAAACAGCTACCCGAAGGGACTTATCTCACAGAGACTTTCAAACTACAAGGCCCAGTACCAGAAACAGTATTTTACTGAGGGTATGACCTGGAATGATTTCTACACCAAGTACGGAGTTACAGAGAAGGAATTCAACAGCCAGGTAGAAAGCGTTGTAAAGGATAACATCAAGACAGAGCTGATTTTCCAGGCTATCGCTGAGAAGGAGAACCTGAAGATCGACCAGTCTGATTTTTCAAGTTATGTAAAGAGCCTTATGTCATCCAACGGGGATTCATCTGAGAAGACCTTTTATCTGAGATACGGCTCAACAGTGGAACAGGGAAAGAACTATATTGAGACTGTTTATCAGGTGAATCAGGCACTGCAGTTCTGCGTTGACAACGCGACAGTAAATCCTGAATCATAAAATGCTTTTATTTTCATGATGCTTATGATATAATAGTTTAGCTTGCGTTTACAAGCGTTTAACAAGTTGTTTAAAAGGAAGGATGTAAATCATGAAGCACATCAGAACATTAAATGAAAAGAGACTTCAGAACACAGTAGAGCATGGCGGATGCGGCGAGTGCCAGACATCATGCCAGTCAGCATGCAAGACCAGCTGCACAGTTGGTAACCAGCATTGCGAGAACCCTGCTCAGAAATAAGAATTTTGAAGTACAGGCATTTTGAGTAAGACAGCTGTCTTTTGATGGCTGTCTTGTGCTTGTGTATGGACATTTTTTGAAAAGTATGATCAGATGAGGTTTTTGCTTTGATTCACCAGTATAAAAACAACGGATATGACATAGTCCTGGATGTCAACTCCGGAGCTGTTCACGTAGTAGATGATCCTACATACGATATGATAAGTGAATACGAGGGGAAGCCGAAGGAAGCAGTTATCGCTGATATAGCAGAGAAGTATCCTTCTGAGTCAAAGGAGGATCTGGAGGAGGCATACGCGGAGATCTCCGAGCTCAAGGCGGAGAAGGCGCTTTTTACAGAGGATCCTTATGAGAACAGGGTTATTGATTACACGAAACGTCCGACCGTCGTTAAGGCCATGTGCTTAAATGTCGCTCACGCGTGCAATCTCAGCTGTAAATACTGCTTTGCCGATGAGGGGCTCTACTTTGGCAAGAAGGCTGAGCTTATGAGCTTTGACGTGGGAAAAGCGGCCCTGGACTTTCTTATAGCAAATTCCGGGCACAGGAGAAATCTCGAGGTGGATTTCTTCGGCGGAGAGCCTACGCTGAATTTCGACGTTGTAAAGCAGCTTGTGGCTTATGGAAGATCCCGTGAGAAGGAGTGCGACAAGCACTTCAGATTCACGTTTACGACGAACGGTATTCTTTTAAACGATGAGATCATGGAGTTTGCGAACCAGGAGATGGATAACGTCGTCATGTCGATTGACGGCCGCAAGGAGGTCCATGACCGCATGAGGCCGTTCCACAATGGCGATCCGACCTGGGATATCATTGTGCCGAAGTACCAGAAGTTCGCTGCCATGCGTGAAAAGCTCGGGAAACAGTACTATGTAAGGGGAACCTACACCAGGTATAATCTTGATTTCGCGAAGGACATCCTTGCGATGGCGGACCTTGGTTTCAAACAGATAAGCATTGAGCCTGTAGTAGCGCCGCCTGAGGCTGACTATTCGCTTCGGATGGAAGACATTCCTGTTCTTGAAGAGCAGTACGACATCCTTGCGAAGGAAATGGTAAAGCGTCATGGAACCGACAGGGAGTTTAATTTCTTCCATTTCATGATCGATCTGGAGGGTGGTCCGTGTGTTTATAAGCGCCTTTCGGGCTGCGGCTCAGGTACAGAGTATGTGTCTGTGACACCGGATGGAAGTATTTTTCCATGTCATCAGTTCGTCGGCAAGCCGGATTTCAGGATCGGAGACGTCTACAGTGGCATAAATCGTGACGATATCGTTACAGAGTTCAAGGGATGCAACGTCTATTCCCGCCCGAAGTGCAGACAGTGCTTTGCGAGGTTCTACTGCAGCGGCGGATGCACCGCAAACGCCTATAACTTCACGGGCAATCTCCGCGATGTCTATGAGATAGGCTGTGCGCTCGAGAAGAAACGAATAGAGTGCGCTATCATGATAAAGGCTGCCTGCGCAGAGAAGGATGCCGAAGCAGCTTCATGAAAAAGGAAAAGACCGCGTAAGCGATTTTTATAAAAAAATTAATAGGAGTGTAACAACAAATGAAACCAAAGAAGGGAAAATCAGTCGCAGTTCTCTGCGTATTCCTTGCAGTGGTAGTATTCCTTGGGTGGTTTACGGCAACTGTCATTTCGGATACGTTCAACGATGGGGACAACAGCTTAAAGCTTGGCCTTGACTTAGCCGGAGGTGCTTCTATCACATATGAGATAGAGGGCAAGGCTACAAAGACTCAGATCAGTGATACCATCTACAAGCTGCAGCAGCGTATTGAGAGTGATCTCGGAAGCGAGTCGAACACGACTGAGGCGAATGTTTATCAGGTCGGCGATGACCGTATCGCTGTTGAGATCCCGGGCGTAAAGGACGCCAACTCGATCCTCGAGCAGTTAGGTACTCCGGGTAATCTGTACTTCATCAAGCATACAGATTCAGACGGGAAAGAGAACTACTCATACAATTCATCGACAGGTGAGTATGCTCTTGCGGACGGCGTTACGATCAAAAGCCTCAAGAAGAACGGATCCATCGTTCTCGACGGCTCTGAGGTCAAGAGCGCGCAGGCTGTATATCAGCAGAACCAGACATCCGGCAATAGAGAGCCTGTAGTTTCCATCTCTCTTACATCAGAGGGCGCCACAGCATTTGCTACAGCTACTGAGGAAGCAGCCAATAACAATAACGACACTATCGGTATCTACTACGACGGCAAGTTCGTATCAGTCCCGAAGGTTAAAGAAGCCATTACAGATGGTAACTGCGTTATTGAGGGAATGAGCGATATCGATGAGGCCAAGAGCCTCGCCTCCTATATCCGTATCGGAGGTCTTGACATTAACCTCAAGGAGGTCCAGTCACAGATCGTAGGAGCCCAGCTTGGTTCAAACGCTCTGAAGACCTCACTTCTCGCAGCAGCATTAGGACTTCTCTGCGTCATCATCTTCATGATCGCAGCCTATAAGTTCCCGGGCGCTATGGCATCCATGGCCCTGATCCTCTACACAGAGCTTATTGTAAGCATCCTGCAGGTATTTGACATTACGCTGACTATCTCCGGTATAGCTGGTATCATCCTTAGTATCGGTATGGCGGTCGATGCGAATGTCATAATCTTCTCGCGTATCAAGGAGGAGATCGCCTCCGGAAAGACCGTAAGGGCCTCTATTGATGTAGGATTCAGGAAGGCTCTTTCAGCCATCCTCGATGGAAATATCACTACTCTTATCGTAGCCCTTGTTCTTGGAGTGATCGGAACCGGTACAGTAAAGGGATTCGCCATCACCCTTGGAATTGGTACACTTCTTTCGATGTTCACGGCTCTCTTCGTTACAAGAGGCCTGATGAATGCTTTCTACAACTTCGGATGTCAGAACCCGAAGATATACGGAAAGCTCTGGAATGTAAAGACAGTACCTGTCATCCAGAAGAAAGCAGTCTGGTTTGTCATTTCTCTTATCTGCATCGGCGCAGGTATCGTAGGAATGATAGGATACAAGGCTACTACAGGAAAGGCACTGAACTACTCGCTTGATTTCTCAGGCGGTACATCTACTACTGTTAACTTCTCAAAGGATTACTCTATTTCCGAGATCGACAGCGAGATCGTTCCGGTCATTGAAAAAGTAACCGGAGACTCCGATGTCCAGCGTCAGAAGGCAAACGGAAGCAATCAGGTAATCTTCAAGACAAGAACCCTTGATCTCAGTGAGAGAGAGGAACTCAATAAACAGCTCGAGGATAACTTCGGTGTCAAGGAATCTGATATCCAGTCCGAGAACATCAGCGGAACTATTTCAGGCGAGATGAGACGCACCTCTGTAATCGCCGTCTTAGTCGCTGTTATCTTTATCCTGCTTTATATCTGGTTCAGATTCAGAGATCTGAGATTTGCTACATCAGCTGTTCTCGCTCTCTGCCACGATGTACTTGTAACGATCAGTGTCTATGCGCTTGCCCGCCTTTCAGTCGGCACAGCCTTCGTCGCATGTATCCTTACGATCATCGGTTACTCGATCAACGATACCATCGTTGTATTCGACCGTATCCGTGAGAACCTGAGAAATACATCGAAGCGTGATCCTGAGACCTTAAGAGATCTCGCGAACAAATCTATCACAGAGACTCTTACGAGATCCCTTTCTACCTCGTTTACGACAGCGCTTACGATCATAATGCTTCTTATCGTTGGTGTATCAGCGATCAGAGAGTTTGCACTTCCGCTTCTTATAGGTGTTGTCTGTGGTACCTACTCATCTATTTTCATCGCTACACCGCTCTGGTATATCGCCCGCGTTCATATCGGAAAGCAGGAAGAGATCACAAAGCAGGGACCGAACGCCAAGAAGAAAAAGAAGAAGCCGGTAGTGAAACCAAATGCTTCCAACAACGGTGCGATCGTCTGATAAAGCACATGAGGCTTTTCATTAAGGTTTAACTGAAT
>JBJELA010000104.1:0-2791 GCA_051878915.1 Candidatus Weimeria sp. | reverse complement strand
GGCTGCTGAAGATAAAGGAACAGGCACATCTGCGGGTACAGTTGAAGATAGAGTAACAGGCGCATCTGCGGGTACAGTTGAAGTCAGTGCAACAGATATTTCAGAAAAAGCGATTGCTGTTGCAGAAAAAAATGCCCGTGAGAATGGGGGAAGCGTTCATTTTTTCAAGGGAGATCTGTATAAGGCACTGCCAACAGAAGAAAAATATGATATAATCGTTTCGAATCCGCCGTACATCAGAACAGAAGTGATAGAGACGCTTGAAACGGAGGTTAAGGATTACGAGCCTCGGATTGCGCTTGACGGTACAGCAGACGGACTGGCTTTTTACCGAAGGATTATTGACGGTGCAGAAAAATACTTAAATCCCGGCGGTCGGATATTTTTCGAGATCGGATACGACCAGGGCACGGAAGTCAGTGCGCTTCTATCAGGTGGTGGCTTTTCTGATATTTCTGTGATCAAGGATTACGGCGGTAATGACCGTGTAGTATCAGCCGTTTTTAGTAAGTGATTTTCCAGATTACGTGTGAAAGGTGGGAAAACCGGAAATCACACGTAGTGAAATGATACTGGCTACGTGTGAAAAGCGAGAAAGCCGGAAATCGCACGTAGTGAAATGATTCTGGCTACGTGTGAAAAGAGGAAAACCCGGAAATCACACGTAGTGAAATGGTTCTTGCTACGTGTGAAAAGAGGAAAATCCGGAAATCACACGTAGTGAAATGGTTCTTGCTACGTGTGAAAAGCGAGAAAGCCGGGAATCACACGTAGTGAGATGATTCTGACTACGTGTGAAAGGTGGGAAAACCGGAAATCACACGTAATGAAATGATTCTGACTACGTGTGAAAAGAGGAAAACCCGGGAATCACACGTAGTGAGATGATTCTGACTACGTGTGAAAAGCGAGAAAGCCGGAAATCACACGTAGTGAAATGGTTCTTGCTACGTGTGAAAAGCTGAAAATCAGGAAATCACACGTAGTGAAATTATTCTGGCTACGTGTGAAAAGCAGAAAACCCGGAAATCACACGTAAGATATTTTTTATAATGGATAATAATATGATGATATCAAAACTATATCTGAATATCTCAGATTTGTAGCATTTGAAATATATAAATTTCAATGCAGAACGCCCGGAAAATACGTGAGTTTTCAGGCAATCAAATAATAAAACAGCCGCAAAGCAGACAGCCCGGAAAATACGTGAGTTTGCAGGCAATTAAAAGGGCAGGTTTTAAAGCTGCGGCTGATTACTGAGATACAGGAGATCATATATGTTTGAGAATTTAATAAATATCCGCATGCGCTATGACGAGATCATGCATCTGGTGAGTCAGCCGGAGATCGCGGGAGACGGAGAAAAATTCCAGAAACTGATGAAGGAAGCCAACGGCATAAAGCCGCTTGTAGATACATATACGGAGTATGAAAAGGCCTGCGCAGATAAAGCTGACGCACTGGAGGTTTTGAAGGAGGAAAGCGATGAGGAGATGAAGGAGCTCGCAAAGGAAGAGCTCTCTGATTCAGAAGACAAAATAGAAGACCTGTCACAGAAGCTTAAAATCCTTCTGCTTCCGAAGGATCCGAATGATGAGAAGGATGTCATCATGGAGATCAGAGCCGGAGCAGGCGGAGATGAGGCAGCGCTTTTTGCCTCTGACCTCTACAGGATGTACACTCACTTTGCCGAGTCGAGAGGCTGGCACACAGAGATAATCGAGTGTGAAGAGACAGGAATCGGCGGTATGAAGCAGGTTAATTTTTCGGTGAGCGGACAGGGAGCCTACTCGATACTTAAATATGAGTCCGGAGTCCACAGAGTCCAGAGGGTTCCGGTCACTGAGTCGGGAGGCAGAATCCACACCTCGACAGCGACAGTCGCCGTAATGCCGGAGGCTGAGGAGGTCGACGTCGAGATAAACGAGAAGGATATCAGGATCGATGTGATGAGAGCGTCAGGAAATGGCGGACAGTGCGTAAATACGACAGATTCAGCCGTAAGACTTACGCATTATCCTACAGGAATCGTGATCTACTCACAGACAGAGAAGTCCCAGCTGCAGAATAAAAACAAGGCATTCGCCCTCCTCCGCGCAAAGCTCTATGACCTGAAGCTTCAGGAGAGACAGGCAAAGGAGAAGGACGAGAGACTTTCTCAGATAGGAACAGGCGACCGTTCTGAAAAAATCAGAACCTACAATTTCCCGCAGGGCAGGGTTACAGACCACCGGATCGGACTTACGATCTACCGTCTTGACGATGTAATGAACGGTGATCTGACAGAGATTCTCGATGCCCTGATCGCGGCAGATCAGGCGAAGAAGTTAGCAAAGTTAAACGAGGCCAGCTGATATGTTAAAAAATAAATGCATTGTCATAGGCGTCACAGGTTCGATAGCAGCCTACAAGGCGGCGGATCTGTCGAGCTGGGCGAAGAAGCAGCACGCCGATGTAAATGTCATAATGACAAAAAACGCGCAGTATTTTATAAATCCGATCACTTTTGAGACACTTACAGGCAACAAGTGCCTTACGGATACCTTTGACAGAAATTTCCAGTACAATGTCGAGCATGTCGAGCTGGCGAAGAGGGCGGATCTCTTCGCGGTAGTACCTGCCTCGGCGGATTTTATCGCAAAGGCGGCAAACGGTATAGCTGATGACATGCTGACTACTACTTTTCTTGCTGCCACATGTAAAAAGCTTATTTTCCCGGCTATGAATACCAGGATGTACGAAAATCCGATAACCCAGGATAATATCGCGAAGCTGCGTCACTATGGGA
>JBJELA010000103.1:0-2809 GCA_051878915.1 Candidatus Weimeria sp. | reverse complement strand
ATCTGTATCCGTTAAAGAACTCAGTGTCCTTATCCACGCATCCCGGAGGGCCGGCAAATACGACTCCTCTTGAGTGAAGCCCGCAGTCAAGCAGGTATTTTTCTATCTTGTCATCGAACATCCCCGCTGCCTTAAGCTCAGGAGCGAGGAGCTTATGCCTCGATATCTTTCTTATATGAAGATAAGGCCAGTCTACTGAGTTTACATAGGCAGCCGTAAGCGAGAACCTTAAGATATAGTCCTTGTCGTGCTTATCCGTAAATGTCTGCTCAGGGACGGAAAGCTTTATGCCGTTTCTTACTGCTACCATGTCGATGAAACGGTTATAGTCAGCGGCATCGACGAAATGTACATTCGAGATGTAGGTCTTTCCCTTGATACGGACTCTTATGACATCAGGTCCCGTGATGTTTATATCAGTGATGTTCGGGTCTTCTATCAGGTCCTGTACGATATAAAGCTGGAAGAGGGAGCGGTAGAGCTTATCCATCATCGCAGGAAGGTCTTCCGGCGGGAGAACTCCCGTGTTTACGAACTTTTCCTGTACATACTGCTTTATCATGGTCATGAACTCTTCCTCAGCCTTTGAGGACTTGAGTGCCATATCATACTGATATCTTTCAGTACCGTTTGCCCTTCTCATGGTCTCCTTGAAGACTGACTCGAAATCCTCGTATGAGGATACGGTCTTTGTCTGCATATCCTTGGTACGAAGGTCATATACAAGCTCCGCATGGTCATACGGTGACGGAAGGACTAACGGCACATAGTCGTCTATCCTGTTAAGGAATGGGACTTCCTTGCTGCTCTCATCAAAAGCCTTCTTCTCGGCTGCGATCTCCCTGTCGTGCTCGGCCACTTCCTCATCTGAGTAGGAAAAATCCGATATCTCCTTCGGTACGATAAGCTTTCCTTCAGTAGGTTTCTTATCCCCTATGACTGTAAAGATATCCTCGCCGATGTACTTGAAGAACCTCTGTATATCAAACTGTCCTTTGTATACACGAAGGAGTATGCGGAGACTTAAGAACCTTTCCGTCATCTCTGACTCGATGGATAAGATGTCGCAGTCTATCTCACCGCTGTTTTCTAAGTTCTTTATGAACTGCTCTGCCATACGGCATAAGTTCTTTGCTCCCGCTATGGTCTTATGACGGCTCACATAGAGGTCGAGGGGGTGTGCCCACGCACCGTCCCTGTCCTCTTTTACTGTTGCCGCTATCTCTGTATAGGACGTTCCGTTTGTGGCCCACGGCATCTGCTCCGTTACCATCTCAGGGTCTCCCCTGAACCTCTCTTCTGCCCTTATTAGCCCTTTGGCATCCTTTATCGTATAATGTTTGACGTTTATCTCTTTTTTCATGATGGATATGTTCTCCTTACTGCTGATTCTCGAACTGATAATTGAGCACCGCCCTGTCAGAAAGTGCTGACGGCAGTCCGCTGTAGCCTATCTTATAAGACGTACCCTCTGTGACATTTACTCCGACTGAGAATACTCCCGGCGATTTTTCGACAAACTGTTCCACGTTTGTCCCATCCGTAAAGAAGCCCGCCGAGAAGCCTTCCATCTCGGACGCTTCCTCATCTGTCATGCCGTCTATCGTAAATACGATGGTCACATATCCGCTCTTGTCGAAAGTCACGTTGTCCATGTAGCTGTCATATACGGCAGTATTGTCAGTACCGTTCTCTGCATCGACATCCGTCTGGGCTTTTTCTTCATCCGTGTCAGGTACGGCGTTCGGGTTGTTGAAGTCAGTCGTGTCGTCATAGCTGTTCCCGTTTACCAGGGCAAACATCCCTACCGTGGTCTTGTCAGTCTGTATCGTGTAGTAGCCTGTGTTAAACCACTGCGGGATGCCTATGGTTATGAGGTTCCCGTCATCTCCCGTGCCGTAGCTGTAAGAGGATGATACATACTTTCCTGCGTAGCCCAGTATCCTTACATTTGCCCTTATGTTTACGCTCTTTCTTATCGAGCCGTTATAGGTTACGACCGTATATAAGGCATTTTTCGTGAGGTTTTTTATCGTTCCGTATTTTGTAACCATCTCTGATGAGACCTTATCGGTACCGCTTCCGTCCGCACTGCTCTCATCGGTAGTCGTGCCGTCGGTATTTTCATCGGTCGTATCCGTGGTATCGCTTTCCGTATCAGTGCTTGCATCATCGGTATTCGTTACCTCGCGCTTTATCTCTTTTCCGCCGATCGACGCAATGACTGCTGTCTTGTTGTCGTTTGCGGTCTTAAGTATCTCGTCGGCTGAGCTTCCCGGATAGGTGTTAAAGTCATCCTTATCCGTTGAGATGGAATATCTTCCTGTCTTCTTGTCAGGCGTCATACCGCATATCCCGACTGAATATCCCAGATCATAGTACCTCTGGAATGTAAACTTCGCTTCCACATCGCTTGTTGAGTAATATACAAGCGTATCGCCGTTGCCCTGCACGAGGTGCGGTATCTTCTTGAAGTCGCTCTTGAACCAGAAGATGTTTGTCTTTTTGGCCTTGTCGTTTTCCCCGGGATATACCTGGTCGAATGTCCCGTCCTTGTGCCTTACATAGATACAGCCGTCCTCAAGTTCTGACTTTGTGGCGTGTACCTTTATCTCAGTCGAAGTGTCCTTCTTTTTCTGCCCGCAGCCTGTAAAGACAGTTACAGTCATCGCTGCCGCAAGAAAAAGGCTTAAGATCTTTTTCTTTTTCATGCGTTTACACGTTCCTTTCCTGAAAAATCTTATTTCCGTATATGAATATCTTGGTATATAAGACGTAAATGTTGCCGGTCTCCCCGCTGTAACGCACT
>JBJELA010000102.1:0-2818 GCA_051878915.1 Candidatus Weimeria sp. | reverse complement strand
TTTTCTTCCTCAGTCCGTAATTTCGTCCATCATTTTACGGACTGATTCCCGATTTCTGTTCCCAGTCCGTAATTTCACCTCGCGGTTTACGGACTGATTCCCGATTTCTGTTCCCAGTCCGTAATTTCATCCAGCATACGGAAAACAAGAGAAATCAAGCTGTGGACTATTCCACGCCAGAACATCGCCTTACGGACTAGCAAACACGCACTTTTTGCGCCATAATATCTTAAAGGTTACGGCTGGCCCAGGACTCTACCAGGTCAGAAGAGCCCTCTGCATCTGCGCCATGGATGGCCAGGCCTTCACCGACTGAAGCGCCTTTGCAGGCTTTTTTCAGGGCCTGGACAGAGCCGGCGAGTCCTGAACCCTCATGCGTCATGACGGGGAAGACTTTTTTGCCGGTGAAATCCAGACGGTCAAGCTCTGAAAATACAGCCATCGGATATGTGCCCCACCAGCATGGTCCCGCTACGACTATATTGTCGTACTCAGATATATCGTCCAGATATTTTTTCAGTTCAGGGCGGGCATTGTTCCTGAGCTCCTGCTTTGCCTCATCTATGCAGACATAATAGTCCCTGCTGTAGTCCTTTACAGTCTCAACCCTGAACAGATCAGCGCCTGCCGCTTTCTGTATGTATTCGGCGACGATCTCGGTATTGCCCTTTCTGATGTCACGGATTCCTCCGTTCCAGTAGTTCTGTCCTGCTCTTGAATAATATATTACCAGTGTCTTTGCCATGATATTTACCTCAGTCCTTCATCTGATCCGGATCAAGAGTCTTTATAACCTTTGCCGGTACTCCTGCTACTACCGCGTAATCAGGTACATCCTTCGTCACAACCGCTCCGGCACCAACTACTGCGTATTTTCCTACAGTTACTCCAGGGCAGATAGTCACGTTCATTCCGATCCACGCATTTTTCTTAATGGTTACTTTTCCATAGGTATAGGTCTTATGCCTGTCATACATGTTGTGATTTATTGTTGCTATCCGAAGTCCCGGCGCTGCCATGGCTCCATCCTCGAATTCGATCCCGCCTGAAGCTGAGAGGATTGCTGAATGATTGATGAATACGCCTTTTCCGAACTTCACCCTGTTGCCGAAGTCACAGGTAAACGGTGTCAGGATCCTGACATCATCAAGCTTTCTGCCGAAGAGTTCCTCAAGGTATCCGACATATGACGGATCATCCGGCATAAGCGCGTTTGCCTTTGCGCAGAGCGTTCTGGCACGCATCATCTCATCAACTGCTTCCTTGAAATACGGCTCTGTAACATCAGTAGGGCCGCCCTGATCCATAAGCTTATATACATATCCTTCTTCGTAATCCATGATTTCTGTGTTCTTTCATCTGAGTATTATCTGTATCCTTCAGGCCTGAATATTTATCACAATGGCTTTTTCTTATCTGCCATCCCTTACGAGTATTATGATACAACATAGTAGTTGAAATTTCTAATTGAAAGATTTAATATTTAATAGAAAAATTAAATCGAGGTAAGACCATGAACACTAAACAGATGCAATATATCCTTGAACTCTCACATACTCTGAACTTTAACCGCGCCGCGGAAAACCTCTTTATCTCCCAGCCCACTCTGACCTACCAGATCAGGGCAGCTGAAGACGAACTCGGATTCCGGATCTTTGACAGATCCGGCAAAGGTGCTTCCCTGACTCCGGCTGGTTCACAGTTTGTGACTTCACTTAGAAATATTTACAACGAATACAATCAGGCTGTATGGCAGGGGCAGAACTTTTCCGCAAAGTACCGGGAAGATATCCGTATAGGAATGCCGATCCGCTCTGCCATATACTTCCTGCCTGACGCGATCCGGCAGATGCTTAAGGAGCATCCTGACATCTCTGTAACTCCCAGCTTCGACTGGTATCGTATTAAGGATTCTTTTCTGAATGGGGAACTGGATATACTTTTTAATGTTGAGCTCGACATGAATCAGGTTCCGGATGTAAAAAAACACCATCTGTTTGACAGCAGGATCTACCTCGTGTGCCGCCACGATGACCCGCTGGCTGACAGGCCTGTCATCAGGACGGAAGATTTCATAGGTCGGACGCTGATGGTAGGAGGCCCGTCTCAGGCGCCGCTGCGCCGTGTGCAGAACCGTGTAGTCAGCAGGACTCACTGCAACTACTTCAACAGCTCAGACCACTACACTTCCCTGACGAACGTCGCCGCGGGCCGTGCGCTCGTGCTGTCGCCAGGATTTTTGAATGACCACACCGATGAGTTCGTCTGGATTCCCTTCGACTGCGAGGAAAACATTCCGTGCGCCCTCTACACCCATGCCACAGACACCCGTGAAAGCATAAGCCACTTCATAGACGTGATAAAATCGCAGTATCCGGCGGATTTTCCGGTGTGAACCATGCAATGATTCTGATATAAATCACGAAAAATACTCTGATACCGGATTCCGCTATTTGAGTAAAAATTCCACTAATACAGCGATTATAATAAAAATAAACGCGAATATGACCTCCATCAAGCAGATGCCGATCACAGTAACAAGCCGCGAGTGATGTCTGGTAAATGCCCTGCAGAACTTCAGGTCGCGGTAATTAAATCCGCAATACACCAGAAAATATATCATAAAAACCTCGTAGACCCTGGCGATAACAGGCCATACACCCGGCAGATAATCAGTATCCGTCTCAATGGCTAAACTAATGACTGACAGGTAAAAAACCATCGCGACAGCTGATTTCCATGGAGTTCTGCTCCTGAAGCCCGGAACCTTCAGAAGCCTCTCCTTAAAACTATGCCTCTTACGGCTTATGGAATCATA
>JBJELA010000101.1:0-2824 GCA_051878915.1 Candidatus Weimeria sp. | reverse complement strand
GTGTTTTACCGATCATCTGGATATAGATCTATATCCAGATGATCGGTAAAACACAGACCGTCAAGTCCGTTTTTCTTTGCGGCATTTATCATATCGACCGGATCCGCGTCACTATCCCCTGAAAAACAGGTGTGCATATGAGTATCAAAAAACATCACTTACGACCTCCCGTAGATAACTCCCCCGCCAGCCACATAGTCACCGTCGTAGAGAACAAGCGCCTGACCAGGAGTAACAGCTCTTACCTTTTTTTCAAATCTTACCTGTAAAAAATCACCGTCATAGGCCACATGGCACGGCGTGCCTGGATCTGAATACCGGATTTTTCCAATGTATGTCTTGTCAGGCGAAAAGCTCTCCTCACTCATATACACAAGGTCATGTGCGCTCAGTCTGTCGGTAAAAAGCTCCTCATTTTTACCCAGGACGACCTCGTTTTCCGCTGCATTCAGACTCTGTACAAAAACGCGGTGCCCGAAAGCAATTCCCAGGCCTTTTCTCTGGCCTATCGTGTAATGGGTGATTCCCTTGTGCTTTCCAAGGATATTGCCATCCTTATCCACATAGTTTCCCTCTCCAGGAGCCTCACTTCCTAACTCACTGTCAAGAAAGGCTCCGGTGTCTCCGTCCGGAATAAAGCAGACATCCTCAGAATCTCTCTTGTGGGCGACCGGAAGTCCGGCCTCCTCAGCGATCCTTCTTACTGTCGGCTTGTCATAGTCACCTATAGGCATAAGGGTGTGACGAAGCTGTTCCTGAGTCAGATTGTATAGCACATAGGTCTGGTCCTTTTCAGCAGTGACAGAATTTTTTATCGCGACTCTGCCATTCGGAAGCGTCTTGATCCTCGCGTAGTGACCTGTAGCTATATAGTCTGCTCCGATATCCAGGCTTCTTTTCAGAAGTCCCTCCCACTTGATGTACCTGTTGCAGGCGATGCAGGGATTAGGTGTGCGTCCGTGCCTGTATTCATCAACAAAGTAATCCATCACATATCTGCGGAAGTCTTCCTTGAAGTTCATCACATAGTAAGGGATTCCGAGAACTCCGGCAACCCTTCTCGCATCCTCTACGGCAGAAAGACCGCAGCAGCCTCTCTCCTCGAGACAGCAGGCAGCGTCCTCGCTCTGCCAGATCTGCATGGTGACTCCTATGACATCGTAACCCTGTTTTTTTAATAAATAAGCGGCGACCGAAGAATCCACGCCACCGCTCATGCCAACTACTACCTTAGCCATTTTTTTCCAGATAATCCTGATAAAATAAATTTGTACTGCGAAGCATCCCGACTGTTTCCTTGAGAACCTCAACAGTCTTATCGAGCTCCTCCTCAGTCGTTTGGTCTGAAAGCGTGAAGCGGAGAGACTCTCTCGCCTCTGTCTCATCCCGTCCGATCGCAAGGAGCACATGGGACGGATCGATGCTTCCAGCCGTGCAGGCTGAACCGCTTGAAGCAGCAATGCCTTTTCCATCAAGCATGATCAGCTCAGACTCCGCCTCTATGAATTTAAAACCAATATTTGCATTTCCCGGAAGCCTGTTATCTCCTTCCGCGCCGTTTATGTAAGTGAGCGGTATCTCACTTAAAACTCTTTTAAGAAAATAATCCCTGAGGGCCGATTCCTGCTGCATCCTCTCGTTAATAGAAGAGGCCGCCAGCTCGCAGGCCTTTCCGAATCCGACTATCCCCGGTACATTTTCCGTCCCCGCTCTCTTGTTTCTCTCCTGGCCGCCTCCATGGATAAGCGATCTGATATGGCCTGCCTTAGGACTTAAGTAGAGAAGTCCTACTCCCTTCGGCCCGTAGATTTTATGAGCGCTCGCGGAGAGCAGGTCTATATTCATCTCGTCAGGATTTATAGGCAGCTGCCCGAAAGCCTGTACCGCATCAGTATGAAAAAGTATACCGTGATCGTGCGCGATTCTTCCGATCTCTTCAATCGGCTCAATAGTGCCTATCTCGTTATTTGCAAACATCACAGAGATAAGGACAGTATCGTCTCTGATGGCCTCTTCTACCTGCTCAGGTGATACAAAGCCCTTCTCATCCACAGGCAGATATGTGACCTCAAAGCCCTCGTCCTCGAGAGCCTTCATCGTATTTATCACAGCCGGATGCTCTATCGCGGTAGTTATCAGATGACGTCCCTTGTCCTTCATCATCTGGGCTGTCTTTATGATGGCCCAGTTGTCAGACTCAGAGCCTCCCGATGTAAAAAATATACGCTCAGCCTTGGTATGGAGAAGAGCCGCAGCCCTGTCCCTTGCCAAATCTATCGCGTATTTGCTTTTATTGCCAAGCTCATATACAGCAGATGCGTTTCCATAATACTCGCGGAAGTATGGCATCATCTCGTCCAGTACTTCCTGTTTCATCTGCGTAGTAGCCGCGTTATCCAGGTAAATCACTTTTTCTCAAGCCTCTGTCTTACTGCCTCGAAAGCCACGACTCCACAGGATACCGAGGCGTTCAGTGAATCAATGTCTCCAAAAGTAGGAATACTTATTACAGCGTCGCATTTTTCCTTCACAAGCTTTGAAATGCCCTTGCCCTCATTTCCGATGACTATGGCCAGAGGTCCGGTAAGCGCTGTCTTATAGATGCTCTCACCATCGAGGTCACAGGCATATACCCAGACGCCCTTCTCCTTAAGCTCATCGATAGTCCTTGTAAGGTTTGTAACCTTGGCCACAGGCACGTATGCAATAGCGCCTGCAGATGCCTTTACAGCCGACGCTGTAAGGCCTGCTGCCCTGTTCTTCGGTATTATGACGCCATCGGCTCCGGCCATATCCGCAGTACGGATAATAGCTCCGAGGTTAT
>JBJELA010000100.1:0-2837 GCA_051878915.1 Candidatus Weimeria sp. | reverse complement strand
AAGGATCATGACGACGCAGCCACCTCGTTTCGTGTTCAAACCACAGAATAAGCTTTCCCGAATTGTCAGCAGCCGCAAACTCATTTCTGTAATCCTTTTCATCAAGTATTTTTCTGATGAGGGTAATTACAAACGGGCTTAAGAAAAGCAGGATTATCACCAGGAAAAATATACGAAGTCCCGCCGGACCTGCTGAAAATACTTCAGAGCCTGTGCTTTCACTGTCATCTGTTGTATCATTTGCCTGCTGGGAAGAATCATTTGAGCTTCCGCTTCCACCGGAAAGCAGGTCAAGGAACGATGAGAGGATACCGCTGCTGTCACCATCAGACTCCGTTGAGGCCGGCGTCACATCAGCCACTATCCACCCTTCTTTTTCATCATAGACCTCAACCCAGGCATGAGCGTTCGTATCAGGAACAGATACCTTTATCACGCCTGATTGTCCGAGCTCATTGTAGCCGTCATAGTAATCACTGTAATTCTGATCGTCCTCAGCCTCAGCTGTATCTGAAATCCTTTCAAAATCAATGACGTATCCTTCACAGTATCTCGCCGGTATCCCCAGGTACCGGAGGATAAGGACAGCCGAGCTGGCAAAGTGAGCACAGTAGCCCTTTTTGTTCGTATTCAGAAAATAACTGACAAAGTCCTCATTAGCCGGCGTTGCGCCAGGGCGGAGGGTGTAAGGGTAATTTTTCTGGAAATACGCGGAGATAATCGAAACAGCCTGGCTTTCATCCATTCCCTTTGTAAGTCCGTTGGCCTTGCAGAATTTTTCAACAGCCGCCTTGTCTTCATCAGGGACACTGAGATATTTTTCATCGACCGATTTTCCGCCGGCCGAAAGATTTCCCTTATCTGTGAGCGGATAATATGTCACCTTCTCTGTATTATCACCGGCCGATGAGGCTTCATCAGAGTAGTATGGCAGGTAGGTGCCCTTTGGAGCGCCTACATTTTCTATCTGCATGACTCCCTTTGCCACTCCATTCGCGTCGGCATCGGAACTGCTTTTATTATACTTTGATGACAGGTCTGAAGTTTCGAGAGAAACATCCTCCTGGTCAGTAATATCTGAAAGCGACCAGTAATTTTTAACCGGATTATACTTGTCAAAAACAAAGCCGCGCAGATAGACACGGCTCTGAGTGTAAGGCGCAAAAGTAACATCGAGGTCAGGCTGGTTATCATTTCTGAGCTGTGATACGCCGCCCAGTTTTCCTGAGTTCAGGCCTCCGGTCGACGGGTACCTGTTAAAAAGACCGTCAAAGCCTAAAAGCATCGCATTTTTTACTGTGTCCTCTCCCGCCTTTTTTACTGAACTTGTCATAGTCCTGTCGTCGTACGATTTTTCTCCAAATAACGCTGGAAAAGAAAACGCCAGAATAAGACCACCGGCAAATATTATGGTATGAAAAAGTATCTGAGAATTGTTCACATAGGTAAAGCCGGATTTCGTCCTGTCGTACCCTGTCGCGGAACGTGAAAGCCTGTAATGTCCGGAGGCCCTGATCATGTATGTCATGAAAAGCCCGCTGAGAAGCGCCGCCGGATAGAACGGTTGAGGAGTAAGCTTTAAATAGACAGGCAGGAGGTTTAAGGTCACTGTAAGTAAAACAGTAATTATATAGCCGGCTCTTACTATGACAGCGCTCATCAGGAAAAATTCAAGCGCTGCCGCCCAGACTATCGCAAATGCCGTTACAGTCAGATTTCTGTCAGCGATCTTCTCCGTATATGTCTTCATGCCGGTGGTGTTGAAAAAGTCAGAGATCCTGCTGACTGTCCTGTTTACGACCGCGTAGAAGCCGGAATTCACATAGTTCCTGAAATAGATGATAAATATCGAAAAGACTATAAAAAACAGCAGCGCGCCGATATTTTCCTTTCTTTTTGTCCTGTAAAAATAAGAAAAATAGAAGCACATGGCAATGATTGCCGCGTTTACAAAAACCGGATTATATGTAATTGAAATGGATGAAAGGAAAAATCCTATGCTTCCGGACGTCAGAAGGCAGACTACGACCGCTTTCAAAAATATCGTCTGATTTTTATTTTTTTCTGCGTCCTCTTTAACAGGCCTGACAACTGCTCCAACGCAGAGCTCTTCGGGCCAATCCTCTGTTTTTTTCATATCTGTACATATCCGGTAACCTGCGGGTTGATGCTTTCCATCAGCTCCGCCGGATCAGCTTCCGTATTTATCTGTGTCATGTATATCTCTCTGTATGCTTCATCTACATCCTCCGCATACAGAATCTTTTTCTGATGAAAGGTATATTCCGGCTCGCTCCACCAGAGCAGGGTGACATTCGTCTTCTCAGAAACGAGCTCCTTTAAAAGTGAATAACATTCGGTCAGATTGCTCTCTGTCTCCTCCGCGGTATCTCCGCACCAGAGCAGCACATAAAGCATCTGATCCGACCTGCCTTCACGCTGTTTTACCATCAGCTCGTCTTTTTTTGCCGAGGCCTTCCAGTGTATGTCGCGCGGCCTGTCCCCAGGCGCATACTCTCTGATTTCGGAAATATCCGTCGTGTCGTTTCCCCGTGCCGTCGATTCGTCCGCCTCTGTCATCTGCGACTCAAGGCTGCCGAGCTTTTCGTCCTCTATCTCAACCGGTTCTGGAAATACAGAGATCTCGACTGCACAGTCCATCGGGATCCTGACCTCGGCAAAGCCCAGGAGGTCTCTTACCTGTGCTGTTTTCAGCGTAAAAGTATATGTCCCCAGCATTGTAAAAGTAACCGGAAGCTTCTCATAGAAATCCTCCGCTGAAAAGAGCGGATACATGATCTCAGTGTCCTGACCATTGCCGTAAAATTCATTTTTCG
>JBJELA010000099.1:0-2848 GCA_051878915.1 Candidatus Weimeria sp. | reverse complement strand
AGAACACCAGGAAAAAGACTGATGAGATTGCCATACCCAAGTCATTCAGTGTAGGAAGGGTGTACTCTGTATTTTTTCCATCTCTGAATGATGATGTCTGCTATATGCTTAAAGACAGAGACGGCATCTACCTCGATCCGTATGCTCCTGTAATCTGCGGCAGAGAGAAATGGAACGATACCACCAGAAAAAAGAATAATTATTTCGTCTATGGCGGTATTGGCAACAGCTGCTCAGACTACAGTGAAAAGCTTCCGCTTGTGGCTCCGGAGGATATGGTTATTTACAAGCTCCATATGAGGGGATTTACAGAGTCAAACGGACTTTCCAGATCCTATAAGGGAAATTACAGGGGTATCATCAGAAAGCTTCCGTACCTGAAGGAGCTTGGCGTCACCTCGCTTCTTTTCATGCCGTTATATGATTTTGAAGAGATCAGATACCATTCATACAAG
Source organism: Candidatus Weimeria sp. (assembly GCA_051878915.1). Lineage (GTDB taxonomy): Bacteria > Bacillota > Clostridia > Lachnospirales > Lachnospiraceae > Weimeria. Next base: position 2,393 of record JBJELA010000099.1, on the reverse strand, counting down.
GTCACAGAGCCTGACGATACGGTAGGAGAGGTGACCTCGGATCCTTTCGGGATCAATTACTGGGGATATGGAAACGCTTCGTATTTTGCGCCGAAGGCGTCTTATTTCGGAGCAGATCCGCAGAAGGGAATGGACTCAATGGTAAATGCCATCCATAAAGCCGGGATGGAGATCATGATGGAGTTTTCATTCACTACTGGAAAGGTCATCTCAAATCCGAGATTTATTGCAAATATCCTGATCTACTGGCATATGAGGTACAAGGTCGACGGCTTTCACCTGATCGGTGAGGGCCTGCCTGTAAGCTATATCCTTAAGCACCCGAAGCTTTCGGACGTGAAGATTTTCTATGAGAAAACAGATGAGAGAGAGCTTTCAGAGGAAGACCACAAGAGATTTTTCTACTATAACGATGAGTTTATTTATCCGTTGAGAAGGCTTGAGAACCATATGGACGGTTCGGTTGCCGAGCTCGCGAATCAGATGAGAAAACAGGGTGAGCGGTTTGGCTTTGTAAACTACGCGGCTGAAAAGACAGGTTTTACTCTCCTTGACGCTTACAGCTATGGAGAAAAGCATAACGAGGCAAATGGAGAGGACAACCGTGACGGCAGCAACTATAACTGCAGCGCGAATCATGGCTGCGAGGGAAAGACGAACAGCCGCAATGTAAATGAGAAACGCTATATCTGTATCAGGAATGATCTCACTCTTCTCTTTCTGTCGCAGGGCGTACCTCTTATCACTGAGGGCGATGAGACGCTTAATTCGGCTGACGGGAACAATAACCCTTACGGTCAGGACAATCCGGTTGGATGGATCCAGTTCTCGAATAAGAAGGATGCCAGGCTTTTAAGGGAATTCGTAAAGCATTTATCAGCGTTCAGAAAAGCCCATCCGAATATCCGCACAAAAAAACCAATGCGGCAGAATGATTATATAGGCTGCGGGCTTCCGGATCTCTCATACCATGACAGCGAGCCATGGATCATGGGGATAGGTCCTGAGAAGAAGGGACTCGGAATCCTTTATGCCGGCGCGTATGCTGGTGAGGACTGCGAGGATGTTATGGTCGTCATGAATTTTTACTATGAGGACAGGACCTACGCCCTTCCGTCTCTTTCTTCAGACCGCAGATGGTATCTGGCGGCAAATACAAAAGAAGATAAATTCTATGATGAGCCGGTACGTGTTGATGATGAAAAGATTACTGTGCCAGGCGGCACGGTCTCTATTCTGACAGGCAGGTAATATGAGTTTAAAAAAAGCATTTCTACACTTCAAGACGATAACGCATCACAGGCATCTCGTCATGAAAGGCTGCTTTAAGGTCGGCCTTTATAAACAGGGCCTGCTGCACGACCTCTCGAAATACTCATGGACAGAGTTCAGGGTTGGCGCGAAGTATTATCAGGGGACGAGAAGCCCGAACAATGCCGAGCGTGAGGAGACAGGCCTCTCCACTGCCTGGCTCCATCACAAGGGCAGGAACAAGCACCACTACGAATACTGGATAGACTATGACTTGAACTCAAAGGACGGAGAGCATCCTCTGACTGGTATGAAGATGCCGGTAAAGTATGTGGTGGAGATGTTCATCGACAGGATCTCAGCCAGCAAGAATTATCTGGGAGACAAGTACGAGGACGATTCGGCCCTTAAGTATTACCTCAAGGGCCACAGCCATTATCTGATCCATCCAGAGTCAGACGCGCTTCTGCACAAGCTCCTCCAGATGAATGCTGACAAGGGTGAAGAAGCGACATTTGCCTACATCAGGAAATATGTCCTTAAGAATAAAAAATAAATTTACGCTCTGTTCCTTACATAATGATTTAAAAATACCTCTTTCAGGTATCCTTTTTCGGTAAGAGAAGATACTATCCCAAGAATTTCAAGAAGTGTAAGGCCGCATTCAGCCTGCACTTCATCTATGCTCTTCGCGTTAAAGTCAAAAGCACTGTAAACCTTTAATTCATCTGGCTTAAGGCCGGAGTTTTTTATTTCTTCCTTAAGACGCACCGCCGCGTCCGGATTATATGAAAGCTCAAGCTCTTCTATAAGCGCCTCCGGTGAGCGGATGATACCGGCGCCCTGCGATATGAGCTTATTGGTCCCGGCACTTAAGGGATCGGTTATTTTGCCAGGGAGAGCATAGACGTCCCGGCCCTGGTCTAAGGCAAAGTCGGCGGTAATAAGACTCCCTGAGCGCTCTCTGGCTTCCACCACGATGACCGCGAGTGAAAGGCCGCTGATAAGCCTGTTTCTGTCAGGAAAAAATTCAGGTATCGGTTTTGTTCCGAGAGCAAATTCAGTTATTATCGCGCCGTGCTCCGGGATCTCCTGATACAGGTCTCTGTTCGTTTCAGGGTAGCAGATGTCGAGCCCGTTAG
>JBJELA010000098.1:0-2860 GCA_051878915.1 Candidatus Weimeria sp. | reverse complement strand
CGAACGCGAGGGCCGAGCTGAAGAGGCGCTTTCATATTTAGGTTTGACATTAACAGGGCAGTCTTTTATACTTAGAAAGGGATGGAGGTCATTATGAAGATTATCAAAAGAATCGCAGGTCTGTTAATCACAGCTGCATTTTTATTCACGCTTGTTCCGGTGAATGCGCATGCCGCAGCTACAATTCTTTCTATTTCCAAAAGTGATATCAAAGCCGGTGATGATTTCACCGTTACGGTTTCGGGAACTGAGACCTCGAATCTTTCCCTTCACTATGATGGCACTATGGTAACCCTGAAAAGCCAGGGAAACGCGACGTTGAACGGGAATATCCTCTCAATCAACGCGAAGAGCGCCTCATTTGCGTTCACGGCGAAAAAGTCTGGAAGCGCCGGATTTGTGGCCTCATCAGATAAATTCGCCAGAAGCTCTGTGATGATAAACATCGGAGAAGCGGCTGCTTCTGATACAGCTGCCGCGTCGGATACTGCTTCTTCAGCTGATGACAGTACGACAGCAGATAATACCGCCACGGATAATACTACAGACAGTTCACAGACAGACGATACCTCTGACAGCAGCTCAAAGAGTAAAGACGATGCGACTGCATCAGACGCGTCGGTCTCATCTGACGGGACAGTTGCGGATAACACCTCAGACAATACTGTCGCGAAGGATTATCCCGAGATTTCTACCTCTGATTTTTCTCTTAAGGAGCTTGTGCTCGACAGAAGGATCACATTGATAATCGGAGCTCTTTCAGCAGTTATTGTAGTGCTTGTCATTATGCTTGTCTGGAATCATTTCTCAGCGTACAGATACGATGATGATGAGGAGGAGGATGAGGATGATCCGGGCGTTGACACTGAGGATTATAAAAACGGATCTGATGAAAAAATAAATGTAAAAGAGCAGGTTAATGAAGCTTCGAAGAAAAAACCTGATTTTTCAGATGATGACGAGGATGAGACTGACAGGCTCTATGAGAGGCTTAAGGACGAGGAAAAGCTTACGATGCCTAAGGCCCCTGCCAAACCGGAGAAAAAGCTTCATCTCGAGGATCTGAATAATCTCTGATTTTTTAGAAAGATATACTATGGAATATTCAAAAAGCCTTAAAGAGGCAATAGATTACGCGCATACTTATTCAAAAAAGAAGGGCCAGTATACCGGTACCCAGCATCTGCTTTTAGGAATCATGCATACTATGCCGAACCTTGGAGGCAAGATACTTTCTGATGCCGGAGCCACCGAGGAGCTGATAGAGACTGTCATTGAGGAGATGATGGTTCTTACTGAAAATAACAGGGACTTAGTACCTCAGAATGAGGAAACTCCGAGGTTTAAGCAGCTTCTGGAGACTACCTCTACCATAGCTTCCATGTGCGAGATGATCGAGGCAGGAACTGAGCACGCTGTCCTCGCGATACTCCGTACACCGGATTCAAGCGCAGCCAGGATCCTGACTTCAATTGAAATAGATATAAATGCTGTCTTTAACGATCTCCTGAAAGCCATGGGTGAAGAGGGAGATGTCTTCAGACAGGCCCTATATGCCAATCACGGAGGCTCGGCTGAGGAGGAATATCCTGACCTGGATGAGTTTACCACTGACCTGACGACTCTTGCCGAGGAGGGTGAGCTTGATCCTATAATCGGACGAGAAAAGGAAATCCAGAGAGTTATCGAGATCCTGAGCCGCCGCACAAAGAACAATCCCTGCCTCATTGGTGAGCCTGGTGTTGGTAAGACCGCGATCATAGAAGGTCTTGCCGAGCAGATAGTTTCGCAGAATGTTCCGACGCAGCTTATGGATAAGAGAATCCTGACTCTTGATCTGTCCGGAATGGTTGCCGGTACAAAGTACAGAGGCGAATTCGAGGAGCGGATCAAGAATGTCATTGATGAGGCGTCAGCTGCGGGAAATGTCCTGCTTTTTATAGATGAGCTTCACATGATTATTGGCGCTGGAGGCTCCGAGGGCGGAATGGATGCCGCGAATATATTAAAGCCTGCGCTTGCCAGAGGCGAGCTGCAGATAATCGGAGCTACCACGATCAAGGAATACAGGCAGCGTATCGAAAAAGACGCCGCCCTTGAGCGCAGATTCCTTTCTGTTATGGTTGAGGAGCCTACTGAGGAGCAGACTATTGAGATCCTAAACGGACTTAAGGATGTATATGAAAAGCATCACCAGGTGGAAATAACTGACGAGGCTATTAAGGCCTGCGTTCATTTTTCAAAGAGATATGTACATGACAGGTTCCTGCCTGACAAGGCGATTGACCTCTTGGATGAGTCCTGCGCGAGAAAGAGGCTGGTTTTCACCGGTGGAAAGGGTGAGGCCTATAAGCTCAGACAGGAGAAAAAGGAGCTCGAGAAGGAGCTTGAGGAGCACCTGAAGAAGAGCGAGATCTATGAAGCAAATGCCATTCATCAGAAGATCCTCGCGGATGAAAAGACTCTTTCAAATCTGGAAAAGAGAGCTGAGAGAAAAAATGGCGGCAGAAGGCCTGTCTTATCAGAGAATGATATCGCCGGGATCGTGTCTGACTGGACACATATTCCTGTAGGAAGCCTGAACTCATCCGAATCGAAGAGACTTCTTACGCTCGAGAAAACCCTTCACAAAAAGGTTATCGGACAGGATGCTGCCGTTACAGCGGTTGCTAAGGCTATCCGCCGTGGCAGGGCCGGACTTAAGTCACCGTCGCGCCCTATGGGCAGTTTCCTCTTTGTGGGACCTACCGGAGTCGGTAAGACTTTAGTCGCACAGACTCTTGCCAGGGAAGTCTTTGGCGATGAGAAGGCGCTTATCAGAGTCGATATGTCTGAGTACATGGAAAAGGACGCTGTCTCG
>JBJELA010000097.1:0-2864 GCA_051878915.1 Candidatus Weimeria sp. | reverse complement strand
GAGCGTCTCTGCAGACGGGGCCGAATGGAGCGCCGTCAGCTTCTTCCCCGAGTACGGAAGGGATGGAGCAGAGCTCCTTTATGTCATCCTTTAATTCTTCTATATGATCCTCTGTAAATTTCTTTATCACGTCATTCATTGCGTTTACCTCCTGAACATTGTCATTATACAGATAATGTATGATTTTATCAAATAATTATTGATAAAAAATCATGAGAAATTTATAATAAAATTTGTAGTTGTTTTTTTTTAGATACCGAAAGGATTCAGTATGGTGAAAACGAAAAAGAAAAAACAGGGAAAAGTAGTACAGAAAATCGTTTATATCGCTATTGTAGCGATACTGGCAGTTGCGGTTATTCTTGCCATGATTTCTGTGATCACCCAGACGAGTACTTTTTACAGGGAGGTTCAGAGCGGGTTGAAGTCTTCGGCCTATCTGATGGAAAATTATCTGGGTGATGAATACGATGGAGACTGGTCTTTGGGTGAGGACGGCTCCCTTAAAAAGGGCACAACGGATGTAAAGGACGAATACATGTCTATCCTTCAGGAGGCAAAGCAGAAAACCACCTATGACTATTCGATCATCATCGGAAAGCAGACAGCTGTTTCTACCCTTAGAAGCGCTGCAGACAAGAGTGACAGCTCTACAAGCACTATCTCAGACAAGGTAGTATCAGAGGTTTCAAAGGATGGATATTCCTTTGAGAAAAAGTTAAGGATTGAGGGCTCAGATTACTGCGCCTACTATCTGCCTATGAATGATGATTCAGGAAATACCGTAGGGTATATTTTTGCGGGCATGAAGACGTCAAAGGCTAATCAGGAGATCCTTTCATCTGTACTGACCATGACTGTTGTTTCACTGGTGATCGTAGTTCTGATCTCTGTATTAGGAATATTCATTTCGAGAAAAGTATCCTCCCATATGAACGATACTTCACTTGCCATTGAGAAGCTTTCTATGGGCGATCTGAATGTGGACTTTAACTCAGAGCTGGAGAAGAGGAACGATGAGATCGGCGCTATGGCCAGAAATATGCACCAGCTGAAGGATAAGCTTACTGATGTCATCCGGAAGACAAAGACGATGACCGGAGAGCTCAACGATTCGAGCGCGAACCTTTCAAGATCCTCGGATCAGGCAGCCGCAGCCTCAGGCCAGGTATCCTCCGCTGTTGACGATATCGCGAAGGGCGCTACTGACCAGGCTGATTCGGTTCAGAACGCCGCGAACGATACCACAAATATGGATGCTGATATCGATCAGATTTCAGAGAATGTCGACAACCTGAAGTCATATGCCAGTGATATGAAGGACAGCTGCGACAGGACAGTCGACGCGATAAGGCTTCTGGCAGCCCAGTCACAGGAGGTTATGGATTCTGTTTCTGAGATCGGTGATACGATCAATTCTACAAACGATTCTGCTCAGGATATTTCAAAATTCTCCGGCGCGATCACAGATATAGCTAACCAGACCAACCTGCTTTCGCTCAACGCTTCTATTGAGGCAGCAAGAGCCGGTGAGGCCGGAAGAGGATTTGCTGTCGTAGCTGATCAGATCCGTAATCTGGCTGACCAGAGTAAGAACTCAGCGGATGAGATCTCTACCATTGTTGATAAGCTGCTCGAGAACTCACAGACATCGGTAGCTACGATGGGCAAGCTGACGGAGAGCTTCAATGTTCAGGAGGAGAAGCTCAATGCTACAAGGGATGAGCTCAGGACCATGCGAGACAAGGTCAACAGTGTCGCGGACGCTGTCGCTGATATCGCAGGCCGTATCGATGGCCTCAATACCTCGAAGCAGTCCCTTACAGATATTATTTCTGATCTCTCGGCTATCTCACAGGAGAACGCGGCTTCAACCGAGCAGACAAACGCTTCTATGGAGGAGCTCACAAGTACCTTCACAGTGATAAACGACGCAGCTACCTCTCTTAAGCAGCTCGCAGCCGAACTGAAGCAGACAGTGGATTTCTTCCATGTCTGAGGAGCATTTATTTTTCCTTAAAAAATAAAAGCGCGTGTCCGTATCAGGCGGGCACGCTTTTTTTATTTGTTTCTGTTGAAAAAATGACTTCCGACAAAGGATACTGTAGGACCGAGGAAAATTGCCATCAGCACATTGCCTATGTGTGGAAGGCGGCCTCCGACTATCATGCCGAGGACTATGAACAGGAAGTCCCAGCACATCCTGACAGGAGTAAATGGCAGACCGGTGTGGTCGCGGACGATATTGGGGATGCTGTCGTATGGTGAGAGCCCTGCGGAGAGGTTCATATAGATGGCGCAGCAGATGATAAATCCGATGAGCCCTGTTATGAGAAAAACTATACGGACAGGCAGAAGTGTGAAGAAACCGTCCGGAAAAACATTCGCCATAATAAATCTGTTCAGGTCGGATGAGTAGCCGATAAGCGTCATATTTGCGATCGTGCCGACCCCTAAGTATCTGGTCCTTGAAAAAATAAGCATTGGCGCGAAAAGCACCGCGTTCAGGGATAACTGAAGTGTTCCAAAGGGGATTCCGGTTCTCGCGTTTACAGAGAGCGACAGGAAGGATGCGGGATCTGTTCCGAAGTTCGCGTTTACAAGAAATGACAGAAAAAATCCTGTGAAGATTTCCGTGATGATCACTGCGATTGTCTTTTTGTTGTTTTTTTCCCACCAGGATCTGATTCTATCCATTTACACCTCTGATAAAAGCCCCTCATCTGTTATTCTGCCAACCAGGAAATTATAAAGGCTAATGCCTGCCGCGTCAATTCCAAACAGATTGTCGCATTCTGCCTGTGTTTTTGTTACTATTCACGGCCAATGTCATTAAGTTAAGTTCAAAAGGTTAGATTCCATAA
>JBJELA010000096.1:0-14279 GCA_051878915.1 Candidatus Weimeria sp. | reverse complement strand
GTGCTGAAGTAAAATTCCATGTGGATATCACAGAAAGATTGCTGTAATTTTCTATTTCTGTATGTAAAGCCCATTGAGGTTTTACATACAGTTTTTTGTTTTCTTATTCCTGAGTGTGGCCATGCTTTTTGTGAAGAGAGATCCTGCCAGTGATCATGTAGACTGCGGCGGCGAGGACTCCTATCTCTACGAGTGGCGGGTAGAATATCATACCGGCTACGAAACCGGCTGCCTTTATCATGAGATCTATCCTCAGGTTCTTTTCCGCGAGGACTATGTATCCGCAGGCTCCGCTTCCGGAATTATCCTTATTCAGGCTGGTATAGAGCCAGTAGAGGTTTGCTGTAGTTATGATAACTACCAGGCCATAAGCGCCCTGGATCACACGGCTGGTGCTCCAGTCTACGAGCAGGCTTGTGATATATGGGATGAATGATGCCCAGAACATAAGCGTTATGCTGATCCAGACTGTCTTCTGCGATACCTTCTCTATCCTGTCCCAGGCGATATGAAGTGCCGTCCACATGCTTCCGAGCCAGAAGAAGCTTATCGCGTAAGCCGCGAACGCGTGCCATAGGCTTAAGAATGCGGCTATCGTAGGCTTTGCCGGCTTTGCCAGCTCGAGGACGAGCAGCGTCATGATGATTGCCAGTATCGCATCCATGAAGGCACCGAGCCTGTCTTTGTTGAAAAACAGTTTTTTCATTTATCTGTCGAGCTCGTGGATGAACAGGCCGCTGCGAAGCTTTGGCTCAAACCAGGTCGACTTCGGAGGCATAAGCCTGCCGGCGTCAGCTACAGCGAAGAGCTCAGAGATGGATGTCGGATACAGTGCGAAGGCTGCCCTGCAGTCCTCGTGACAGCGCCTCTCAAGCTCCTTAAGGCCGCGGATGCCGCCGACGAAGTCGATATTTTTATCTGTCTTCGGATCCTTTATTCCAAAAACCGGATCGAGGATCAGATTCTGAAGAAGTGACACATCGAGGCCGTCAACCGGATCAGAGCTTCTCAGGTTCTGCTTGAATGCGAAGTTGTACCAGGTACCGTCCAGATACATACTGAATGAACCCTTGAACTGAGGCTTGATTGGAGCTCTTCCCTGGCGTCTTAAGTCAGCAACGTCCTTGACTGCGGAGAGAACGTCCATTACGTCATGTCCGTTCAGTGTCTTTAAGACTCTGTTGTAATCAAAGATCTTCAGCTGCTCATCCGGGAACAGTACAGACAGGAAGTAATTGAATTCCTCATTTCCTGTATAGCCAGGATGCTCCGCGCGTCTCTTCTCTCCGACCTTTACAGCGGATGCGGCTCTGTGATGGCCGTCGGCTATATAGATGGAATCTATGCCCGCAAAGGCACTGCGGACAGTCTCGATATCCTCAGGCTCTGAAATGATCCAGACACGGTGAGAGATGCCATCGAGAGTGGTGAAGTCGTAGACCGGCTTCTCATTCTTGTGACGGCTTATTACATCCTCTATCGTATTATTTCTTCTGTACGCTAAGAAAATAGGACCAGTCTGGGCATTGCAGGCATCGATGTGGTTGATCCTGTCCTGCTCCTTCTCCGGGCGGGTATTCTCGTGCTTCTTGATGACGCCATTCTCATAGTCATCTATCGAGGCACAGGCCACGATACCAGTCTGGGCGCGGCCGTCCATATTTTCCTCGTAGATGTAGTAATAAGGCTTGTCATCTCTTACAAATGAGCCATCCTCAACCCACTCCCAGAGCATATCGTGAGCCTTCTGATAAACCTTCGGATCGTACTCACTTACGCTTGAAGGGAACTGGGTCTCAGCCCTGTCTATCGCAAGAAAGGAGTGAGGGAACTTCCTGACATGAGCTTCTGCCTCTGCTCTGTTATATACGTCATATGGCAATGCCGCTATGGTCTGCGCCATGTCTACGCGCGGCCTGATTGCGGCAAAAGGTCTTACAATTGCCATTTATTGATACTCCTTTCTCAAACAGCCTGCATTTTCCAGAATAAGAAATACAACTGTGTTACTTGACAATGCGAACACGGATAACATCCGGGATCGCGTTTAATTTTTCAATGACGTCTGAGGATACCTCGGAATCAACGTCGATAAGAGAGTAAGCGTAGTCGCCGCGGCTCTTGTTTGTCATATCTGAGACGTTGACATTTGCGTCGCCGAGGATCGTTGTGTACTTGGCGATAAGTCCGCTCTTGTTATGGTGAAGGATTGCGATCCTGCCCTTTGAAGAGCATACTCCCATATCGCAGTCCGGATAATTTACAGAATGATGGATATTTCCATTCTCGAGGTAATCCATGATCTCGTCAACTGCCATCATAGCGCAGTTCTCCTCAGCCTCTGCTGTAGAAGCTCCGAGATGTGAGGTGGCGATGACGCCCGGCTGACCGGCTGTAGTAGGGTTCGGGAAGTCTGATACGTAGTGCTTTATCTTTCCGGTCTTGATGCCGTCGAGAACAGCCTTCTCGTCTACGAGGAGATCTCTCGCGAAGTTTAAGACTACAACGCCCTTCTTCATCTTATCAACGGCTGCAGCGTCGATCATTCCCTTTGTGGAATCGAGAAGAGGTACATGGATCGTGATGAAATCGCACTCCTTGTAGATATCATCTACATTTGAGATGTGATGAACGTTTCTGGAGAGGTTCCATGCGGCGTTAACTGAGATATAAGGATCATAACCGAGAACTTCCATTCCGAGATGTGTAGCTGTGTTTGCTACCATCTGTCCGATGGCTCCGAGTCCGATGACGCCGAGCTTCTTTCCGGAAAGCTCATTTCCTGCGAACTGCTTCTTGGCCTTCTCCATGTTCTTTGAGATATCGGCGTCTGCCTTGTTCTCAAGAACCCAGTTGATAGAACCTGTGATGTCACGGCTTGCAAGGAGCATTCCCGCGAATACGAGCTCCTTTACGGCATTGGCATTTGCGCCAGGAGTATTGAAAACCACGATACCTGTATCCGCACATCTGTCGAGCGGGATGTTATTAACGCCGGCGCCGGCTCTCGCGATGCAGGCGAGCTTGTCAGAAAACTCCATATCGTGGAGCTTCGCGCTTCTTACGATAAAAGCGTCAGCGTCGTCTGCTTCATCTGTCTGAGTATAATTATTTGTAAATTTAACGAGTCCCTTTGGAGAGATCGCGTTAAGTGTATGATATTTGAACATTTCTGAATGGATCCTTTCTACAATTACTTCAGGTTCTTCTTCTCGAAGTCAGCCATGAATTCTACAAGCTTCTCAACACCGGCCTTTGGCATGGCGTTGTAGATGGATGCCCTCATACCACCGACTGTACGATGGCCCTTGAGGTTCTCAAGGCCTGCTGCCTTTGACTCAGCTACGAACTTCGCGTCTAAGTCCTTGTCGCCTGTAACGAATGGAACGTTCATGTCTGAACGGCTCTTCTTATCTGTTACTGTAGGCTTAAAAAGCTTTGAATTATCGAGGTAATCATAGAGGATTGCTGCCTTCTCCTGATTCTTCTTATCGATGCCCTCAAGTCCGCCGTTGTTTAACAGCCACTTGAATACGAGACCGCAGATATAGATGGCCCAGCAGTTCGGTGTGTTGAAAAGAGAATCCTTATCGGCCTGTGTCTTCCACATAAGCATCGTAGGTGTGCCCGGATATACATCATCTGTGATCAGGTCGTCGCGGATGATAGAGATGGCAAGTCCGGCTGGTCCGACGTTCTTCTGGACACCGCCGTACATAACAGCGTACTTTGAGACATCCATAGGTCTTGATAAGAAGCAGCTCGAAACATCGGCTACGAGATCGACGCCCTTTGTATTCGGAAGCTCCCAGTACTCTGTACCGTAGATAGTGTTATTCTGGCAGATGTAGACATAGTCCATATCATCTGTGATAGGAAGGTCTGAGCAATCCGGAATATAGGTGTAGTTCTTATCCTTTGAAGAAGCAAGCTCTACAGCCTCGCCGTACTTCGCTGCTTCCTTATAAGCCTTTGTGGCCCACTGTCCTGTAGTGATGTAGCCTGCCTTGTGGTGCTTGTTCATCATATTCATAGGAACTGCTGAGAACTGTGTCCAGCCGCCGCCCTGAAGGAAAAGTACCTTGTAGTTATCCGGAATATTCAGAAGAGTTCTGATATCCTTTTCTGCCTGCTTGATGATGTCATCGAACATGGATGATCGATGTGACATCTCCATTACTGACATACCGCAGCCCTTATAATCGAGCATATCGGCCTGTGCTTCCTTTAATACTTCCTCCGGTAATACTGCCGGTCCTGCAGAAAAGTTGTAAACTCTTGACATTACATCGTCCTCCTGTATTTATACTATTATTTGAAAAATAACCGATGACCAGGTCATCTTTTAATTATTTTTTTAACTATAACACTTTTTTCTGATAAATCAACCCTTCAAATCACTTTCATCAAAGCATTCTGCTATCGGCTTGCCAGGTGCGACCATCGGCCAGACCTTGTCATCGCTTCCGATTATGACATCTATGAGGACCGGTGTATCAGTCTTCATAGCCTCTTCGAGTGCCTCGTCAAATTCCTTCTGACTTGTCGCGCGAAGTCCTTTGGCTCCCATGGCCTCGGCGAGCTTGCAGTAATCAACTCCGTCATCAAGAACTGTATTTGAATAGCGCTTTCCGTAGAAAAGATCCTGCCACTGGCGGACCATACCAAGCACATGGTTGTTCATGACTACCTCGACTATAGGAAGCTTGTTCCTTACAGCCGTGGCGATCTCGTTCATATTCATACGGAAGCAGCCGTCTCCGGCGATATTGAATACCTTTTTTCCCGGATTTCCAATTGCTGCTCCGATGGATGCTCCAAGTCCGTATCCCATCGTTCCAAGTCCGCCGGAGGTAAGAAGCTGTCCCGGCCTGTTGAACCGGTAATACTGAGCGGCCCACATCTGGTGCTGGCCTACCTCAGTAACGATTATCGAGTCGCCTCTGGTGGCTTCGTATATTTTGTTTACAGCGTAAGGACCAGTAAGTCCTCTCTCCGGAACCTTCATAGGGAACTTCTGGCAGAGGTCCTTCATGTGCTCCATCCAGTGATGGTGGTCCTGCTGTGGAAGCTTCGGGATAAGGCGCTTTAAGACCTCCTTTACGTCTCCGATGATCTCAGCGTCCACTATGATATTCTTGTTGATCTCGGCCGGATCTACATCGATCTGGAGAACCTTCGCGTTCGAGGCAAAGGTCTTCGGATTACCTAAAACCCTGTCTGAGAAACGGGTTCCGACCGCGATAAGCAGGTCGCAGGATGAGACGCCGAGGTTAGAGGCCTTCGTGCCGTGCATTCCAAGCATTCCCGTGTATCTCTCGCCTGTTCCAGGGTAGGCTCCCTTTCCCATAAGCGAGTCGCAGACCGGCGCGTCGATAAGATCAGCAAATCGTCTGATTTCATCTGCCGCTCTCGAGATTACTGTTCCGCCGCCGACAAAGATATAAGGCTTCTGGGATTTTTTAATCATATCTACCGCGATATCGATATTGGAATCCTTGATATGCTTTGTATCTCTCTTTATCTCCTCAGGCTCCTCGTACTCGTAGTCTGTCTTTGCCGCGGTCACGTCCTTTGTGATGTCGATGAGCACTGGTCCCGGCCGTCCGGTCTTTGCGATCCGGAATGCCCTTCTTATCGTATGCGCGAGCGTAGTCACGTCCTTTACGATAAAGTTGTGCTTTGTGACCGGCATCGTGATGCCAGCGATATCGACCTCCTGGAATGAATCCTTTCCAAGGAGCGGCACTGTGACGTTACAGGTGATCGCGATAAGCGGAACGGAATCCATATACGCTGTCGCAATCCCTGTGACGAGATTCGTGGCTCCAGGGCCTGATGTGGCCATGCAGACGCCTACTTTTCCGGTGCTTCTGGCATAGCCGTCAGCTGCGTGTGAGGCGCCCTGCTCGTGGCTCGTAAGGATGTGGTGTATTTTGTCACTGTTCTTATATAACTCGTCGTAGACATTCAGGATGGCTCCGCCAGGGTAGCCGAAAACCGTGTCTACATGCTGTTCTAAGAGGCACTGTATAACTATCTGTGCTCCTGTAAGTTCCATTTGTAAACCTCTTTAGCTTTTATTTTTTAAAAAAGATCAGTTTTCCTCTCCAGGTACCTGAAGGATCGCTCCGCGGTTTCCTGATGTAACGAGTGCCTGATAGCGGCGGAGATATCCTGTGGTTACCTTTGGCTGACGTGGCTTCCATGCAGCCTTTCTCTTTGCGAGCTCCTCGTCTGAAACCTCAAGCGTGAGCGTCATGGCAGGGATGTCGATTGTTATGGTATCGCCCTCTTCTACAAGCGCGATAGGTCCGCCGACTGCTGCCTCTGGTGATACGTGGCCGATCGAGGCTCCGCGGCTGGCGCCTGAGAATCTTCCGTCTGTGATAAGCGCTACTGATGAGCCAAGTCCCATTCCAGCGATTGCTGAGGTAGGGTTAAGCATCTCTCTCATTCCAGGTCCGCCCTTTGGTCCCTCGTATCTGATGACTACGACGTCTCCTGCGACGATCTTGCCGCCCTTTATGGCTGCGATAGCGTCCTCCTCGCAGTCGAAGACTCTGGCCGGTCCTGTGTGCTTCATCATCTCAGGAGCTACTGCGGAACGCTTTACCACTGAGCCGTCCGGAGCAAGATTACCCTTGAGGACTGCAAGTCCGCCGTTCTTCATGTATGGGTTGTCTATTGGTCTTATAACCTCAGGATTGCGGTTTACCGCGTTCTTGATATTTTCTCCGATGGTCTTTCCTGTGACTGTCATGCAGTCGAGGTTTAAGAGACCTGCGTCTCCTAACTCCTTCATGACTGCGTAGACTCCGCCGGCCTCGTTTAAGTCCTCGATATAGGTAGGGCCTGCCGGTGCCAGGTGGCAGAGGTTCGGTGTCCTCTCTGAGATAGGGTTTGCGTAGCTGATGTCAAAATCAAAGCCGATCTCGTGAGCGATTGCCGGGAGATGAAGCATGGTATTTGTCGAGCAGCCAAGCGCCATATCAACTGTGAGAGCGTTTATTATGGACTCCTTCGTGATGATGTCGCGTGGACGGATATTTTTCTTAAGCATGTCCATGACTGCGTAGCCTGCCTGCTTTGCGAGACGGAGTCTTGCTGAATAAACTGCCGGGATAGTTCCGTTTCCGCGCAGTCCCATTCCGATAGCCTCGGTAAGGCAGTTCATCGAGTTGGCTGTGTACATGCCTGAGCAGCTTCCGCAGGTCGGGCAGACGTTCTCCTCGTAGTTGATTACCTCTTCCTCGGTCATTTTGCCAGCGGCGTTGGCGCCCACTGCCTCGAACATGGAAGAGAGTGATCTCTTTCTGCCGTTTACGTGTCCTGCGAGCATCGGGCCGCCTGATACGAATACTGTAGGGATATTTATTCTGGCTGCTGCCATCAGAAGTCCCGGAACATTCTTATCACAGTTCGGGATCATGACAAGAGCGTCAAACTGGTGGGCGATGGCCATACACTCTGTGGAATCAGCGATCAGATCCCTGGTAACAAGAGAATACTTCATTCCGATATGGCCCATCGCGATTCCGTCACATACTGCTATGGCCGGGAAAACAACCGGATTTCCGCCGGCCTCTGCAACGCCGAGCTTTACGGCCTCTGCGATCTTGTCGATGTTCATATGTCCCGGAACGATCTCGTTATATGAGCTTACTATGCCGACTAACGGCTTCTTTATCTCTTCCTTTGTGAATCCCAGCGCATTCAGAAGGCTCCTCGCAGGCGCCTGCTGCATGCCGCACTTCATGTTGTCACTCTGCATACTTTTTATTTCCTTTCTGTATTAAAAATTCGATTCTTTCAATCCAGGTAACATAACCTATACTATAAGTCATTTGTGAAATAAATTCAAGCACGTATTAAATTTTTTTCATTTTTACTGATCATAGCTCACCGGCTCTGAAGCGGCAGCGCTTTATCTGTGAAAAATGGAACTGTCGCTTTTTAAGGATTTGTATTATAATGAGTCCCATGAATACAAACAGTAAAAAATTTACCCCAATCGTAACTATAGTCCTGATAGTCATCAATGTCCTGGTATTTTTCGCTGAAACCATCGCCGGCGGAAGCACCAGCTCCATTGTCGCTCTGAAGTTCGGAGCGCTGTATACCCCGTATGTGATCGAGAGAGGAGAATGGTGGCGGCTCTTTACGAGCATGTTCATACATTTCGGTCTGTCGCATATCGCGAGCAACATGCTCTCCTTATATGTGATCGGAAATACTGTCGAGGCCTACTATGGCAGGGTGAGATTTCTGATACTCTATCTGCTCTCCGGACTTGGCGGCGGCCTATTCACTATTCTTCTGGAACTAAATAATACCGGATTCGCGCTGACCGCAGGAGCGAGCGGCGCGATATTCGGTATCATGTCAGCATTTGTAGTTTTTGCGGTAAATCCTGTTACGAGAAGAATATTTCCTATCAGAAGAGTCATCGCCGGCATCTTCTTCGCGCTGCTGCCTGGCTTTATGAACAGCGGGATCAGCATCTCGGCGCACATCGGCGGTTTTATCACAGGACTTATCATAGCCTTCATCACAGATCCTCACCGCAGTAAAAAAATCCGTGATCATATCTGATCCTCACCGCAGTAAGAGAATCCGTGATCATATCTGATTGTCAGAGCTTGAACTTTGTGATGTAGTTCTCGATATTTACGGCCGCGCTGTTTACCTGCACCGCGGTGTCGCTCACCTTCTTTGAGGAATCAGCGACATTCTGGGCGGATTCGGTAAGTGTCTCCACTGTAGCCGTGACCTTCTCTGTGCTTGCGCTCTGCTTTGCCGCAATGGAAGCCACAGAGGCAGCGATGTCGTTTACTTTTCCAACACGGTCTATCATCTCCTGGACCGTCTTTCCTGTCTCATCAAGCGAGCTGAAGATCTCCCTGAATGTCTCGCCAGTGCTGTTTACTGCATCGGAGCCGGCCCTGATGTCCTCCATGCTCTGGCCTGCCTTTGCTGAAAGGTCCTTTATCTTTTCAGAAACCTCGTCAATGATATCTGAAATCTGCTTCGTAGCCTCTGTCGAGTTGTTCGCGAGCTTACCGATCTCGGAAGCGACAACTGAAAATCCTCTGCCTGCCTCTCCGGCTCTGGCTGCCTCTATCGACGCGTTAAGTGAAAGCAGGTTGGTCTGCGAAGCGATGGAGTTTATCATCTCAATGATAGAGGTGATCTGATTAGCGCTCTTGCCCACCTCTATAACTGCCTGGTTCATCTCCTGCATAGCGTCAGAAAGGCTTGTGATCTCTGTCTCGACATTTGCCATGGCAGCCTGTCCCTGAGTCGCCTTATCTACGAGATTCTTTACTGTCGCGTTCGTAGTATGGCTCTGCTCCGTAAGGCCGTTTACCTCATCAGCCAGATTTGTGGCGTTCTGCGTAAGCTCTGTGACTACGCCCGCCATTTCGTTCATGGTCTGCGAGATCTGGCTCATTGACTCTGACTGCTCGGATGCCTGCTCGCTCAGGTCTCCTGACTGCTCCGCGCTGCTCTTTGCCGCGTCTGTGAGCTGTGTCGTCTGATCTGAAATATCTACAAGCGTCTGGTGCATCCTCATGACGAAATCACTCATAGAGCCGTTCATCTGACCGATCTCATCATCCGACTTCCTGGCCTTCTTCAGTGAACTGTCTGACTTTGAAAAATCACCGCTGGCTATCCTCATGATGTTGCCCGTCAGATGTCCGACCGGCTTCGTGATCATCACCTTTACTATGTAGTAGAGAAGAGCCGAGATCACTCCTACTGCGATGATAACGATAATGACAGCGAGAATGACCATTTTTACCAGAGAACCATAGATGGTGTTCGAATCAATTTCTGAGATAAGTGTCCAGTCAGTCCCGTTTACCTTTGTAAAAGTAACCGAATATTTCCTACCATCAGAATTTTTCAGTTCATAGACGCTGTTCTTTCCATGGTCCGCGAACTTTTTAAGCTTCTGCAGGTATGAATCACTGACTGAGGATATCTCTTTTCCATTGTATTTTTTATTAAAATAAGAGATGAGGTGATCATCTGAGATAAGAGCTGATTTTCCTGAATCAAACGGTTTGAGCTTTGATACGTAGCTTACTATTGAATCAAGGTAGATATCGCAGGCTGCGACTCCATCATGGTCTAAGACATGGACCTTCCTCGAGATAGTAACGACAAGGCTTCCTGACTTTTCGTCAATATACGGCTCGCCCATAACAAACTCGTCCGAGTCCTGTCCGAGCTTATACCATGCCTTCTTTGTGGCCTTGTAATAGTCGTTTGTCTGGAAGTTGCTCGGATCGATAAAGGTGTTGTCGTCGAGTCCGATATGGACGCCTTTCGGCACCAGATCTGAAATCTGCATTGACGGCTCGAGGGCAGTCTTCACCTGAGACTTGTCGGTATAATCGGTTCTGCTGGTGACATCGTTTATCGCCATGTTCAGGGCGCCCATAGTTGCTGAAAGCTCATTCTCGATCTTCAGGGCGTTCTTCTGTGATTCCTGTTCGAGACTGTCCTCCGAAAGATTTCTTACTATCCTCGAGGAGTTGACCATCATGAGCACCACAACAGCGACAAGAGCTATTATAGTGACCGGAACAAGACGGAACAGAATCTCCTTGCTGAGACTCTGATTACATGGCTTCCTCTGCTTTTTCCCCGTTTTAACAGATGTCCTGCCATCTGCCTTTGATTTTTTAAATCCCTTAGGCTTTGGAGCGCGCGCTTTTGCGTCGTGCTTAATCGTTTTCGCTACTTTGTGTAATTTGTCCTTTTTTGTTTTCCCTTTGAGCATATTTCTATCCCTCCAAAAGCAATAAAAGCAGTTATCGCAGTGGTAACTGCTTTTGTTGTAAAATCCTTATTATGCTTTCTCAGGCATAAACAGACTAGATGCGGTCAGCTACTGCTTTCCCCATATCAGCACAGCCGACGATCTGTGCAGCCGAGCCATCTCGCGGCAGAATATCGCGTGTCCTGATTCCATCCTCTAAGACCTTCTTTACCGCGTTCTCTACTGCGGAAGCCTCCTCGTCGAGATCGAGGCTGTATCTGAGCAGCATTGCTGCTGAGAGAATGGTCGCGATAGGATTCGCGATGTCTTTGCCGGCGATATCAGGAGCTGATCCGCCGCTCGGCTCATACAGACCGAACTTTGTCTCATTGAGACTCGCGGATGACAGCATTCCGAGTGAGCCTGTGATCATGGCTGCCTCATCTGAGAGGATGTCTCCGAACATATTCTCAGTAAGGACCACGTCGAACTGTGCAGGATCACGGACGAGCTGCATGGCGCAGTTATCTACGAGCATGTGCTCTAGCTCTACGTCAGGATAGTCAGCCCAGACCTGCTCTGTGACCTTTCTCCAGAGTCTCGAAGAATCAAGGACGTTAGCCTTGTCGACCGAGGTGACTTTTTTCTTTCTCTTTCTGGCGATGTCAAAAGCCTTTACAGCGATCCTTCTGATCTCATTCTCGTTATATGTCAGCGTATCCGTCGCCTGAATGACGCCATTATACGACTCTGTGTGTCTCTTTCCGAAGTAAAGACCTCCTGTAAGCTCTCGGACGATTATCAGGTCAAAGCCCTTGTCAGCCGTAGCCTCCTTCAGAGGGCAGGCCTCCTTAAGCTGCGGGTAGAGGTATGCCGGTCTGAGGTTCGCAAAAAGTCCGAGTGATTTTCGGAGTCTGAGCAGACCTGCCTCTGGTCTCTTCTCTGGCGGAAGCTTGTACCATGGTGAAGTCGAGGTGTTTCCACCGATGCTTCCCATAAGCACTGCGTCCTGTGCCTTTGCTGTCTCTATAGCCTCATCTGTAAGCGGCTCGCCTGTGGCGTCTATAGAGCAGCCTCCCATCAGTATATCAGTCCTGTTAAAAGTGTGTCCGTACTTCTCTGCAACCTTTGTAAGTACTGTCCAGGCTGCATCTGTTATCTCCGGTCCGATTCCGTCTCCGGCGATAACTCCTATCCTGTAATCCATTTATCTCCTTTTCCCAAATCCTGTCAGAGTGAACCAAGCATCGCTATCGCATCGCCGTGCCTGATAACCTCTCCATGCTCCTTAAGCAGTGCCTGTAAGTCTCCATGCCTTTCTATTCTGCCGGAATACTCTGAAATAGCAAATACCGAGTTCCCGAGGGTACTCTTGGTATCTGTGAGTTCCATCAGCAGGTAGTATCGGCCGTCCATCTTGTAGAGATCAGACTTCGCATGCTGGTTTGTTCCACAGATGCGCCTGCAGAGCTCGATAGCATCCTCTAGTTTATCGAACGAAATGGCAACCGGAAGCAGGACCGGTGCATTATCCGGCAAAGCAGACATCATCGCCTTGAACTTCTCCTCAGGCATGGAAGAAATATTCTGTCTGCCCTTAAAGCGCGGCGCTATGGTATCTACCTCAACACCCTCATCCGGATCCTTCTCAGCCGTTTTCTCTTCGTCGGATCTGTTCTGTTCCTGCTCCATTGCCTGCGCGACATCCTTGTACTTCTCTAAAAGAGAGCGCACGGCACTGTTTCTGTCCGAGAAAATCTTTATGGTCACTGAGCCATCTGCAAGCCCGGCGATCTGAACATTGATCTGGGAATTGTCAGCAGTGAAATTCACCGTCTCCTTCGCTTCCTCTATGATCTCATTCAGAAGCTTCCTCGCCGATTCCTGGTCATGCATCAGATCCTCGAGGCTGGCAAATCCCCGGGCATTAAGCTCTTCCTTCGACATCCTGCATGTGACTGAGTTCTTATTGTCTTTCTTTATCAGCATGTTCAGTCCTCCTTTCCGCATTCACACGCTTCCCTCGTGAATACCCCGTTTATATAAGTAATGATAGCACACTTGAAAAATATCTACAACCTGATATTCAGGCAAAGATTTAGTAAAGCTCATTACTATAAACAGAATGTTTCTGCTGCTCAGACAACGGGTTAATTGCCTGAGGAAATGTACTTTGACAGCTCTTCTGCCAGACTATGGATATTTCTGGTCTGGATGATCACCTGTCCATTGCCCGTAAATCTGTTTACAAGTCCCTCACCTGTGGTAAATCCGAACACCCCTGACGCTATCTCGATATTGTAATTCAGGCCTGCGTCCCAGGCTACTACATGGTCGTTATCGATGACAAGCGGCTTGTCAGGTGTCACATCAAGAGTAACAAGACTTCCGAAAGAATTGATGAGTATATCACCGCTTCCTGCGGTCTCCATTACGAAAAGTCCGCCTGTTCCGCCAAAAATAGCTCTTGAGAGTTTCTGGGCGACAATATTGTATGTAACTGACGGCGCGCAGGCGAGGAAAGCTCCGGTATTCAGCCTGTACTGTCTCTGTCCCACTGTGAGCTTACTGATCTGCCCCGGTACAGCCGGCGCAATTCCAAGAACCGCATCATCCACAGTAGCATTTGCCTGGGTTATGAACATGCTCTCACCACCGGCAAGGCTCCGGCCTATTGCGCCAAGAAGCCCTCCATGTGAATTCAGCTTTCCCTGCAGGTCGATGCCGTACATATACGCCATTGAACCCCTCTCGATCATAAGGGACTCACCTGCGTTCATGGTAAACTCTACAAGAGGGGTGTCACTGTCACCTAATACCTGATATCTCATAATATGTCTTCCTCTCTTTCTGGAATAACTTGTTCTCTCAAAAAAATGAAAGTTCTTCTTTTATTCTAAATGTTGGAATTATGAATAGCAAGTTGTTTTTTAACACATTCCACAAGTCAGTACTCTTTTTCAATCTCGCCCGTAATCCCATACTCTTTCCTGAATTCATCCAGATCATCAGCATTTCTAATAAACATAACCTCTTCGAAGCGACCAGTCTCAAGGTCCTTGAAACCTGCCACCTGTTCTCCGTTACAGATGCTGCAGTCAATTACCCCGCCCCATAAAGGGGCGAGGCTTGTCGGGTCTCCATCCCAATATGGTCTTTGAGTTTGTATCTCGCTCATCTGGTCCTAGCGTACATAATGTCTTCCAGACTATGCTTTTGACATAGCATCCTCCGGTACAGAAGATTGCGGATACATCGCCGGGTCATTGACAGGACCCGTTTTTTAGTTCCATCAGGATATACCCGACAGAAATATGTTATTTTTCTTTACGAGTGCCAAACCTGGGATGCATGTCCCCGGAAAGGTACATCGTTCCCAGAAGCTGGATGTTCATGGCTCCTACACGGTCATCATTGGAACGGTAGCCGCAACAGTCGCAGATATACTCATGTCTTAGATATCTGATGGTTTACGTCAGATATACAGCGGTTCTCTCGTCCTGAG
>JBJELA010000095.1:0-2906 GCA_051878915.1 Candidatus Weimeria sp. | reverse complement strand
ATTTTTCGTGTATTGCTCTGGCGACAGAACCCCCGATGAGCCCCAGGCCTACAAAAACTATTTTTTTCGGATTAAAATCCATTGAAATCCCTTTCCTTCTTAAATTTCCGTTAAATAGTATATTTCAAGATAGTTTTTCTGTCAATTAAAAAAGCGTCTGTCCTTGTCAGCTGTCAGCGGAGGGTGGGCATGTTCGCTTGACAAATCATAAGCATACGCTTAAAATTTAATCTAATTGTGAACTTTTGTTGGAGGTCAGAATGGATACTATTTACAACCACCGCGCCGTAGAGGAAAAATGGCGCAAAATCTGGGAAGAGAAGCCGGTAAATCCAAAGGACGATAAGAAGCCCAAGTATTACTGCCTGGATATGTTTCCATATCCGTCAGGAGCAGGACTCCATGTAGGACACTGGAGAGGCTACGTGATCTCAGATGTATGGAGCAGATATCAGATAATGCACGGAAAGTATGTAATCCATCCGATGGGATGGGATGCATTCGGACTTCCTGCAGAAAACTACGCTATAAAGACAGGACAGCATCCGTCCATTTCTACTGCGAAAAATATCGCGAATATCAAGAGACAGGTCAAGCAGATCGGTGCCGTTTATGACTGGGACATGGAGATAAACACCACGGATCCGAAGTATTACAAGTGGACACAGTGGATCTTTGTCCAGATGTTCAAGCACGGTCTTGCGTACGAGAAAGAGATGCCTCTTAACTGGTGCCCTCACTGCAAGGCAGTTCTCGCAAACGAGGAGGCCGAGGGCGGCGTCTGCGAGAGATGCGGAACCCCTGTTACGAAGAAGAATCTTCGTCAGTGGATGCTGAAGATCACAGCATACGCTGACAGACTTCTCGATGGCCTTAAGGATCTTGACTGGCCTGAAAAAGTAAAAAAGATGCAGACAGACTGGATCGGCCGTTCATACGGTGCAGAGGTTAATTTCCCATTAAAGAGCGATCCATCCAAGCACATCACGGTATTTACGACAAGACCTGATACACTTTACGGCGCTACCTTTATGGTACTTGCGCCTGAGCATGAGATGGTAAAGGAGCTTACCACCGATGAGCAGAGAGAAGAGGTAGAGGCATACTGTAAGGCAGCCGCCAACAAGTCAAATGTCGACCGTGTTCAGAATAAGGAAAAGACCGGTGTCTGGACCGGATCATATGCCATCGATCCTTTAAACGGCGCGGAGGTACCTATCTGGGTATCTGACTATGTACTCGCGGATCACGGAACAGGAGCCATCATGTGCGTACCTGCCCACGATCAGAGAGACTGGGATTTCGCGAAGAAGTTCGGCCTTAAGATCATCCCTGTAATAAGCCCTGATGGTTCTGATATGTCAGATATGAAGGAGCCTTATGTAGAGGCTAAGGGCAAGATGATCAATTCCGGCGAATGGAACGGAATGGATTCCGATAAGCTCAAGGCTGAGGCGCCTGACATGATCGAGAAGAAGGGCCTTGGAAAGAGAACAGTCAGCTACAAGCTTCGTGACTGGGTATTCTCACGTCAGAGATACTGGGGCGAGCCTATCCCGATCATTCACTGCCCTAAGTGCGGAGCAGTTCCTGTACCTGAGGATCAGCTTCCTGTTGTTCTTCCAGATGTTGAGTCATATCAGCCGACGGACACAGGCGAGTCGCCGCTCGCTTCGATGACAGACTGGGTTAACACCACCTGCCCTTGCTGCGGCGGACCTGCGAAGAGAGAGACAAACACCATGCCTCAGTGGGCCGGATCATCATGGTACTTCCTCCGCTATGTCGACGTACATAACGACAAGGAGCTTGTAAGCCGTGAGAAGGCTGACAAGTATCTTCCGGTAGATATGTATATCGGCGGAGTAGAGCATGCGGTTCTTCATCTGCTCTATGCGAGATTCTGGACAAAGTTCCTTCATGATATAGGCGTCATTGATTTTGACGAGCCATTCAAGAAGCTCTTCAACCAGGGAATGATCCTCGGACCTAAGGGAATCAAGATGAGTAAGTCCCTTGGTAACGTCGTATCTCCTGATGATATGATCCGTGACTACGGCTGCGACTCACTCCGTATGTATGAGCTCTTTATCGGACCACCAGAGCTTGACAGCGCCTGGGACGACAGAGGAATCGAGGGAATCAACAGATTCTTAAAGAAGGTCTATAAGCTCGTCCTTGAGGAGAGCGAGAAGAACGCTCCTGAGACAAAGGAACTCGTACGTCTCAGAAACCAGATGATAAAGACCATCACCACAAGGCTTGAGGCATTCTCCTTGAACACTGTTGTATCAGGATTCATGGAGTACACCAATACCCTTACTGATATCGCGAAGAAGGGCGGAGTCGACAAGAAGACACTTGAGACTCTTACCGTGCTTTTAGCTCCATTTGCTCCGCACCTCGCTGAGGAGATGCATGAGCATCTGGGCTACACTACATCTGTATTTGAAGAAAAGTGGCCTGAGTGGGACGAGAAGCTCACTGAGGAGGACGAGATCAAGGTTCCTGTCCAGATAAACGGAAAGACAAAGACTGTCATCTCTCTTCCGAAGAATGTGGCAAAGGACGATGCTATAGCAGCCGCAAAGAAGGAAGTGGCTGACAAGCTGACAGGAAATGTCATAAAAGAGATCTTCGTTCCTGGAAAGATTATAAACTTCGTAATGAAGTAAGCTTACGGACAGGGGTTATTTTTACCTGAGGACAAGGAATACAAAATGAAAAAGATTACTATGAAGACACCGCTCGTCGAGATGGACGGCGATGAGATGACAAGAATTCTCTGGAAGATGATAAAGGACGAGCTTCTTACTCCGTTTATCGACTTAAAGACCGAGTACTACGACCTCGGATTAAAGCACAGGGATGAGACAGATGACCAGGTGACGATAGACGCAAGCAAC